>NZ_BCBI01000046.1:0-49049 GCF_001320565.1 Pseudomonas sp. NBRC 111132 | reverse complement strand
TGCTACCAGGGAGAAACATTGTCCTGATAAAAGAGACGATAGCGGTGGCCAGCGATCAATTGGCGAGCAGCCATGGGCCGCACAAGGCGAATCTAACCGCTCCCTGGTCGGTATTGCAGGGCCTCGGCCAGATGCGGCCTGCCAATCGTCTCACAACACTCCAGGTCCGCCAGTGTCCGCGCCACTTTCAACAACCGGTGTGCCGATCGCAACGACAAGGTCAGCCGCTCGCAGGCCCCTTCCAGCCAGGCCTGGTCCGCCGGCGCCAACCCGCAGTGGCGGCGCAAGCCCTCGAGATCGAGAAAAGCATTCGCACACCCTTGCCGCTTGTGCTGCACCGCGCGCGCCTGGGCCACTTTGGCCGCCACATCGGCACTGGGCTCACCGCAGGGTTGGTTGTTCAGCGTGGTGCTCTCGCGGGCCACGGTCAGGTGCAGGTCGATGCGGTCCAGCAGTGGTCCGGACAGCTTGTTGCGATACCGTGCGATCTGCTCGGTGCTGCAGCGGCAGCGGCCGGTGGGGTCGCCCAGGTAGCCGCAAGGGCACGGGTTCATCGCCGCCACCAGTTGGAAGCGCGCTGGGAAGCGCACCTTGTCGCGGGCCCGGGCAATCACGATTTCGCCCGACTCGAGCGGCTCGCGCAGCACCTCCAGCACGCGCCGCTCGAACTCTGGCAGCTCATCCAGAAACAGTACGCCGTGATGGGCCAGGGTTATTTCGCCTGGTTGCGGTCGGCTGCTGCCCCCGACCAGCGCCGGGCCGGAGGCGGAGTGATGAGGGTGGCGGAACGGCCGCTGCGGCCAGCTGTTCAGCGGTGCATGCCCGCTGATTGACTGGATTGCCGCCACTTCGAGCGCCTCGTGCTCGTCCAGCGGCGGCAGCAGCCCCGGCAAGCGGCTGGCAAGCAACGTTTTACCGGTGCCGGGAGGCCCGGTGAACAGCAGGTTGTGTGCCCCGGCGGCCGCCAGCAACAGGGCACGCTTGGCCGCCAGCTGCCCCTGCACTTCACTCAGGTCCGGGTAAGGCCGTTGCTGCAGGATCAGGCCGTTGGCAGCATACGGCGGCAGCGGCACCTGGCCATTCAGGTGGGCGACCAGCTCCAACAGGTGCCCCACCGCATACACCACCAGCCCGCCTGCCAGGCTGGCTTCCTCGGCATTCTCCCGTGGTACTACCAGTGCCCGGCCTGCCTCGCGCGCCGCCAGTGCCGCCGGCAGCACACCCTGCACCGGGCGCAGTTTGCCAGACAGCGCCAGTTCGCCCAGGCACTCGACCTCGGTAAGGGCGGCAACCGGCACCTGGCCGTCGGCGGCGAGGATGCCCAAGGCAATGGCCAGGTCGTAACGCCCGCCATCCTTGGGCAGGTCGGCGGGGGCGAGGTTTTGGGTAATGCGACGCTGCGGGTAGTTCAGCCCGGAATTGACGATGGCACTGCGCACCCGGTCCTTGCTTTCCTTGACCGTGGTTTCCGGCAGGCCGACTAGGGTGAGATGGGGCAAGCCATTGGCCAGGTGGGTTTCGACACTGACTGCTGGAGCCTGCACGCCCACTTGGGCGCGGCTGTGGACGAGTGCTAGGGACATGGACACTCCGTTGTCACTGGAAAGGGCCGCTTCCTGCGGCAGGTGCAAAGGATAGCCAGCACTGCCACGGCAGGCGCAACAACTATGCGTCCTGGTATTTCAGGGCAGTGTTTTTCCCTGTGTTTCGATGCCGTCCGGCAAAAATGGATCCAATAGACTTTGCGCAGTCGCCAGGTATGGCTTAGTGTTGTTGGGCAATTGCAGTTGCCATGGGATGGCACCGCGTCTTTTTTCAAATGGACTTGAGGTATTGCGCCGTGCAAACGCTTACCCGCACGCGCCAGGTAATCCGCGAACTGGTACAGGCCAGTGCATTCGTTGAACTCAACCGCTTTTTCGACAGCCTTGAGGCACGGTGGCGCCAAGCCCCGTTCGGCGAGTTCCCGGCCTACCTGGCTGCCATCGAAGGGCACATGCTGGTCGACCTGGAAAACCAGGGTGACAGGGCCCTGAGCCAAGCGCTCAAAGCCTGGATTGACGCCTGCCCCAAGGCGTACCACCCACAAGTGGTCATGGGCATGCATTGCTTCCACCGAGCCTGCCAGGTGCAGGTTGGGGGCCAACGCAACGCTGCCCGCGTGCTGGCCGTCGAGCAAATGTGTGAAACCGCAACCGCGCACCTGTTGCGTGCAATGGACCGGTCTGCACAACCCGTGGCCGCGGCCATTGGCATGCTGCGTATCAGTGCGCAGCTGCGCGAGCCTGGCTGGTTGATCGAACTGTTTCAGGGGCATCCAGCGCGTTACAGGCCCAGTGCCCATGCTGATGTGGAAGTGCAGGAAGCCGCAGCGCCCTTGCTGGTGAAGCATGGGGTATTCCCCCTGGCTGAGCTGCCACAGGCGTTGCCGCCTTGCCTGGGCAGGCGGGTCGATCATGAAAACGAAGACCCCCGCTATTACTGGCTGCGCCATGCACTGGTCGCTCGCCCTGGATGCTTCGAAGCGATTCAGGCCATTGCCGTTTACCTGCAGCCCCGCTGGGGTGGCAGGATCGATGCGCTTGAGCTTTTGGCCAATGGCCCGTTGTGTTCAACCTGGGACGAAAGTTTGCGCAATGCGCTGCGCTGGATGGCCGTCGAATGCAGGCTGATGCTGCCGCATGCCAACCCGTTGCAGGCCGTCGCCGAATGGCAGCCGGTGTTCGAAAGCTGGTCGCAACGCCCGAAAAGGCCCCGAGAAAGCGCGGTCGTGCTGGCCTGGCGGGGGGCGCTGCGCAGCCGTGCAGTGCAAGACCATGCCGGCGCAATGCGCGATTTTGCCGCGAGCTTTGCGTGCAATACCGACCACGGCGCCATCCGTGCCATGGGCGAGCCATTTCGCTGCCTGGTCGAACTGATACTGCGCAAAGGCATGACGGATGAGAAACACCTGTTGCGCAGCGCCATCGAGCGGTTGTGTGAAGGCCGCTCCCATGCGGGCGCCTGTGCATTGCGCGCTGCCGGGCACCGGTTCGGGCTGTGGGGGCTGCCACGCTCGGTCGAGCAGGCAAGGCTTTGGTCGCAGCGGGCGGTGAAACGCCAGTGCGCGGGTCAGGCACCGGGGCTCGAGGTGCTCGAGGTGGCGAAGTTGCTGTGGGCAGCCAACCGGCATGAAGTGGCCTGCTACCTGTACGAACGCTGCGCCGAACTGAACCTGCCTGGGGCCGCCCTGGGCCTGTACGAGCTGCACAATGGCGGCTTGGCCAACACACCGGCGCATTACCTGGATGATGAGGCCGCCGAGTACTGGCTGCAGCGCGCGGTGGAAGCGGGCAGCCGGCAGGCCAAGTACAACCTGGCCTGCCTGCGCATGGATGGCGATGAGGACCTGAGTGAGCGCAGTGCCATGCTGGCCGTCAGGCAGCTGCTGGTCGACGCACTGGGCAATGCGCAGACCAATGCCCGTGCACGTTTGCACCTGGGGATTTTGTTGCGTCAGTTTGGTGAAGCACAGGAGCGAGCCGAGGCAGTTACCTACCTGCTGAGCCTGGTGGAGTACCCGGACCCTTGGATTGCCGGGCGTGCCAGCGCCGAACTGGGGCTGGCGTGGATGCAGGGCCGCGGCACCCGCAAGCAGAGCCGCTTTGCCGCCATCGAATGGGCCAACCGGGCGGCCAGATTACAGCCGGGGGATACGGCCATCGAGGATATCCAGGCCGAGATCCTCAATTCGCACAACCGGGTGAAGACGTTGTTTACCCAGTGTGGCGCGGCATTGTTCCGCGGCACCTTGCATGCCAGCGAGTTGCCACCGAAACAGGCCTGTATGAATTAGACCGGGGCTGCAAAGCAGCCCCCTCTCATTCAGGGCTTGGCGCCAAGGATGATGTGCGAGGCCTTGATCAGCGCGGTGGCCTTCACGCCTGGCGCCAGCCCCAGCTCCTGCACGGCTTCGCGGGTGACGATGGCATACACCTCGGTGCCACCGGCCAGCTTCAGCACCACCTCGGCGTTCACAGCACCATCGCCAACCCGTACCACTTCACCTTCCAGGGCATTACGGGCCGACAGCTTGTAACCGGCAGCGTCAGTCAGCAGCACCACCCAAGGCGCCTTGACCAGCGCCACGGCGTCTTTACCGACATTGATGTTGAGGTTATGCAGGCTGGCCATGGTGACCACTGCCACCAGTTTTTCACCACCACCGAGGGTCAGCTCGACTTCGGCATTGACCGCACCGGGCTGAACTTGGGTGACTTTGCCTTCGAAAACATTGCGTGCGCTGACTTTCATGGGGAAACGCTCCGTGTAACAACCCGCGCCCGAGGGATTCAGGCGCGCACATAAACCCAGGCAGTCAGGCCCGAGGCGAGGGTGACGGCGACGCGCTTGTAGTCGGCGACTTCATAGCGGTCCGCCGCCGCCAGCTCTTCTTCGCTGATCTGGAAGACCATGCCGGCCACGCTGTCGTCGGCCTGGCTGCTGGGGGAAACGATGGGGTGATGGGACTTGCCGCTGGCGGCCAGTACGCCCGGGTCGGTGATCTCGACCCAGTCCTGGCGGTAGCCAAGCATACGGTCGGCCTGGCCGCTCAGCTCACGGCCGAAGTTGGCCAGTTGCACGGCTTTGTCCTGCAATGTGCCGTAGGAAAACAGCAATACCGGGTATGCGCTGGAGGGCTGCATTCACTCACCTTGTGGGTTCAGCCGTGCTTCCAGCTCGGCTACTTGTTTTTCCAGTGCTTCCAGGCGCGCGCGGGTGCGCGCCAGCACGACCATCTGGCTGTCGAATTCGTCGCGGCTGACCAAGTCCAGCTTGCTGAAGGCACCTTGCATCAGCACCTTGAACTGGCTTTCCAGTTCTGCACGGGGCTGGGCGGTATCGTTGCTGAACAGGCGCGAGGCTTGATCGCTCAGGGCATCGAGAAGGGCTTTTGGCGCGAGCATGGGGCGGTCCACTGAAACTGAAAGTGGTCGGCAGTGTAGCACGGGCCATTCAGCCACTCAGGCTCGCTCCCCCTGCACATTTTTCGCGCAGTACGCCCTGCCAGCGCGCACCGATATTGTGCATGTTTTCCATGCTGGCGACTGGCCAATCCCGACTGTTTCACATAACCCACTGTTTTCCGGTGCTTTGCCGGAACTGGCAAGGTTTCTGCAAAGACCTGAACGAGCCATGCACTGATGCAGTTCCTTGTGACCGGGCAGTGCGCACGCGGAGCCGGATACCGACGACGCGTTACAAAGCCAAGCGCTGCGCTTAGACTTGAGACGGGTTTGTTTTCCTGGGGCAAGTCCACCAAATCGGGAGAGAGTTTCATGAAGCTAGTCACAGCCATCATCAAGCCGTTCAAGCTGGACGACGTGCGCGAGTCGCTGTCGGAAATCGGCGTGCAGGGCATCACCGTCACCGAAGTCAAAGGCTTCGGTCGGCAGAAGGGCCACACCGAGCTGTATCGCGGTGCTGAATATGTGGTCGATTTCCTGCCCAAGGTGAAGATCGATGTCGCCATCGATGACAAGGACCTTGATCGGGTAATCGAAGCCATCACCAAGGCAGCCAACACCGGCAAGATCGGTGACGGCAAGATTTTCGTGGTGAATCTGGAGCAGGCAATCCGTATCCGTACCGGCGAAACCGATACCGACGCGATCTAAGCAGCAAAAAAGCCTCACCAAACCCAACGCCCCAGGAGAAAACAACATGACTCTGCGTAAGATCGCAGGGCTAGGAGCCCTATTGTCCCTCGTAATGCCCGGGCTTGCCCTGGCAGAGGAAGCTGCCCCAGCGCTGAACTCCGGCGATACCGCCTGGATGCTGACCGCAACGGCGCTGGTGCTGTTCATGACCATTCCGGGCCTGGCCCTGTTCTATGGCGGCATGGTGCGTTCCAAGAACGTGCTGTCGGTGATGATGCAGTGCTTTGCAATCACCGGCCTGATGAGCATTCTCTGGGTCGTTTACGGCTACAGCATGGCCTTCGATACCACCGGTATGGAAAAGGGCGTGCTCAACTTCAACTCCTTCGTTGGCGGTTTCTCCAAAGCCTTTCTCAGCGGCGTAACGCCCGAGAACTTGACCTCGGCCACCGCGCTGTTCCCTGAAGCGGTATTCATCACCTTCCAGATGACATTTGCCATCATCACCCCGGCGCTGATCGTCGGTGCCTTCGCCGAGCGCATGAAGTTCTCCGCGATGCTGGTGTTCATGGGTATCTGGTTCACCCTGGTGTATGCGCCTATCGCGCACATGGTGTGGAGTGGTGACGGCGCACTGATGTGGGACTGGGGCGTGCTGGACTTCGCTGGCGGCACCGTGGTGCACATCAACGCCGGTATCGCAGGCCTGGTCTGCTGCCTGGTGCTGGGCAAGCGAAAAGGCTACCCGACCACGCCGATGGCCCCGCACAACCTGGGCTATACCCTGATGGGCGCGGCCATGCTGTGGATCGGCTGGTTCGGCTTCAACGCAGGCTCCGCCGCTGCGGCCAACGGCACCGCCGGCATGGCCATGCTGGTCACCCAGATCGCCACTGCCGCTGCGGCACTGGGCTGGATGTTCGCCGAGTGGATCGGCCACGGTAAACCCAGTGCCCTGGGCATCGCCTCGGGTGTGGTTGCCGGCCTGGTCGCCATTACCCCGGCTGCAGGCACCGTGGGCCCGATGGGCGCTCTGGTGATTGGCCTGGCGTCGGGTGTGATCTGCTACTTCTGCGCCACCACCCTCAAGCGCAAGCTGGGCTATGACGACTCGCTGGACGCTTTCGGCGTGCACGGAATCGGCGGCATCATCGGTGCCATCCTCACCGGCGTGTTCGCAGCCCCTGCACTGGGCGGCTTCGGTACCGTCACCGACATCGGCATGCAGGTCTGGATCCAGGCCAAGGGCGTGATCTTCACCGTGGTGTACACCGCCATCGTCACCTACGTGATCCTCAAGGTGCTGGATGTGGTGATGGGCCTGCGGGTCAACGAAGAAGAAGAGTCGGTCGGCCTCGACCTGGCTCAGCACAACGAACGCGGCTACAACCTGTAACTGCGACGCGGTAAAAATTTGCCCGGCTTGCCGGGCATTTTTTTGTCAGATTTTCAGCATTTCGCGCTCGGCAAACGGTTTATTCGACACGTTCGCGACGTAGGTAAAAAACTTACAAGTCGTAGGGCGTTTATGGAGCTTTGCTTTTTCCACGGGCGCGCTAGAATGCGCGCCGAAGGGTGTTTGACGTGTAGTCCACACACTTCGCCAGCCTTTGCTAGGCTTGCCAATAGCGTGTGGCCAGCAGGGGTTAATGGATTTGTCAGGTCCTGCCAGGAGCAGGGCCTGCTGGGTGCCGCCTCCCATCAGGAGTGCCGACCCAAGGGCAGTGGCCTAACCCACGGCCAGTTGAATTTTCACTGGTGGCTGCCGGTCTACGGCTGCACTGGTCTATAACTAACCTGCTTTTCGCAAGTCATGAGGTAGAACATGAGCGACGACGATCTGGAAAATGATGACCTCGAAGTAGGCGACGAAGACGAGGCTGATGAAGGCCTCGAAGCGGCGGCTGACGACGGCGCCGAAGATGCTGGCGATGACGACAGCAGCCCGGCACCCGCTGCCAAGGGCAAATCCAAGGCGGCGGTCTCGGTAGACGAGATGCCGAGCATGGAAGCCAAGCAGAAAGAGCGTGATGCCCTGGCCAAGGCGATGGAAGAGTTCCTTTCGCGCGGTGGCAAGGTGCAGGAAGTCGAGGCCAACGTGGTCGCCGACCCGCCCAAGAAGCCGGACAACAAGTACGGCAGCCGCCCTATCTGAGTGGCTGATCGCAAAAAAGCCCGCCGTCGCTGCGGGCTTTTTTGTGCCTGTTGTTCAGAACAGGTTGCTGTGCAGGCCGGGCCTTCAACGCCAGCGCGAAAGGATGTCGGGCAGCTGCGACAGGCGCTGGATCTCGGCATCCGGTGCCTGTTCGCCCGCCCATGCCTTACCCTGTGGGTTGAACCATACCGCACGCAGACCGGCGCGCTGGGCGCCAGCGATGTCATCGCCGGGGTGATCGCCAATGTGCACCGCCGCGCTGGCTTCCGATTCTCCACGGCGTAGGGCTTCCAGAAACGGCGCCGGGTCCGGCTTGCCGATACCGAGGTCCTCAGCGCACAGGGCAAAGCGGAAGTAGTCCGCCAGCCCCAGCCGGCTCACATCGGCGTTGCCGTTGGTGACCACGCCCAGGGTGTAGTGGTGGCGCAGAATCTCCAGCACCGGTTGCACTTCGGGGAAGATCTCCACCTGATGGCGGGCATGCAGGAATACTTCGAAACCTTCGTTGGCCAGTTCCTGCGCATGTTTCTCGCTGTAGCCGACCTCTTCCAAGGCATGGAACAGCACGCGCCGGCGCAGGGCGCTGATGCGGTGCTTGAGGCCGGGCTCGGCTTGTACCAGGCGCTCGCGGATGGCGAACAGGTGCTCCACCGGCACGCCGCCAAGGATCGGGGCGTTGGCTTCGAGCCAGTCGCGCAGCACGACTTCGGCAGTGGCAATCACTGGCGCGGTGTCCCACAGGGTATCGTCCAGGTCGAAGGTGATCAGCTTGATGCTCATGAGTCATTGCCCTTGCTGCGTTTGGCCCGAGGGTGGGCGCTGTCATACACCGCGGCCAGGTGCTGGAAGTCCAGGTGGGTGTAGATCTGCGTGGTGCTGATGTCGGCATGGCCGAGCAGCTCTTGCACCGCACGCAGGTCCTGGGACGATTCCAGCACATGGCTGGCGAAGGAATGGCGAAGCATGTGCGGGTGCAGGTGCTGGCCCAGCTCGCGCTCACCGGCGGCCTTTACCCGCAGCCGGACGGCCTGGGGGCTGATGCGGTTGCCCTGGCGGGTAATGAACACCGCGCGGTCGCGCGGGTTGCCAATGCCGCGCAGGCGGTACCACGCCTGCAGCGCCTCGCGCGCCTTGCGGCCAACAGGCAGTACGCGGGCCTTGCCGCCCTTGCCCAGTACCTGTACCAGGCCGGCGGCGAGGTCGAGGTGATCGAGGTCGAGGTTGGTCAGCTCGGACAGGCGCAGGCCCGACGAATAGAACAGCTCAAGGATCGCCTGGTCGCGTCGGGCGATGAAGTCGTCGTCGACGCCGCCATCGAGCAATTGCAGAGCGCGGTCGGTGTCCAGCACCTTGGGCAAGCGGCGCTCACCCTTGGGCGCGCTCAGGCCGGTGGCTGGGTCGTGCTGGCACAGGCCTTCGCGGTTGAGGTAGCGGTACAGGCCGCGCACGGCCGACAGTAGCCGCGCCAGGCTGCGCGAAGACTGGCCATGGTGGTGCAGGCGGGCGATCAGCTGGCGCAGTTGCTGGATCTGCAGCGCCTGCCAGTCGGCAATCCCGTGTTCCTTGCAGTAGGCGATGACCTTGTCCAGGTCACGGCGGTAGCCCAGCAAGGTGTGCTCCGATACCTGGCGCTCGTTGCGCAGGTGTGCGCAATAAGCCTCCAGCTGGCGTTCCATCAGCGTACCGAGCGCAGGGTCTGGGTAACGCGTGGCACAACGCGGCCGAGTACTTCGGCGATGTAGCCGAGGAACAGGGTGCCGACGCTGCTCTTGTAGTGTTGCGGGTCGCGGCTGCCGATGGCCAGCACCCCATGCAGCCCCTGGTACTCAAGGGTGGCCACGGCACTGGAGCCTACTTCCCGGCGCTGTTCCTCGCCGAACAGGAAGGCCAGCTCGTGCTCGCGCAGGTTGCCGCTGACCGTCTTGCCGCCGCCCAGCAGGGCGCCGATGGCCTGCTGGGCCTCGGCGTTGCTGACCCAGCGCCCGACCGGCGCGACGTTGTCGCCGAACAGGATCAAGCTGACGAAGGGCACCTGGAACTCCTGACGCAGGCTGTCTTCGACCGCCATGACCACGTCTTCCAGGCTGCCGGCATCCAGCAGGTCAAGGATCAGCCGGCGGGTCTTGTCGAACAGCCGGTCGTTGTCGCGGGCCACGTCCATCAGTTGCGACAGACGATGGCGCATTTCGATGTTGCGGTCACGCAGCAGCTTGAGCTGGCGCTCCACCAGCGACACGCTGTCACCACGCTGGTGCGGGATGTGCTGTTCGATCAGCAGCTCGTCGTGCTCGGCGAAGAAGGTGGGGTGGGCGCGCAGGTAGGCGACCACCGCTTCGGCATCGAGTTCGGTGGACTGCTTGGGTACAACCTTGGGCTGATCGGTCATGGCGGTTACTCGCTTAGAGACGAACCTGTCCTTCGTAGACGCGTACGGCCGGGCCGGTCATCACTACGGGCTTGCCGGGGCCGGCCCATTCGATGTGCAGGCGCCCGCCGGGCAGGTCGAGGGACACCGGAGAGTCCATCCAGCCCTGACTGATGGCTGCCACGGCTGCGGCGCAGGCGCCGGTGCCGCAGGCCTGGGTTTCGCCCGCGCCGCGTTCCCACACGCGCAAGTTGGCGCGGTGGCGGTCGATGACCTGGATGAAGCCGGCATTCACCCGCTGCGGGAAGCGTGGGTGGTTTTCGATCTTCGGGCCCAGCTCATGCACGGGGGCAGTACGCACGTCGTCGACACGCAGCACGGCGTGCGGGTTACCCATGGACACGGCGGCAATCGAATGCAGCTGGCCGTCGACTTCCAGTGGGTAGCTCAGCGCCTGTGCGTCGGCGACGAAGGGGATTTCGGCAGGGATGAAGCGCGGCGGGCCCATGTCGACACTCACCTGGCCGTCGTTCTGCACGTCCAGCACGATGATGCCGCTCTTGGTTTCCACACGAATGCGCTTTTTCGCAGTCAGGCGCTTGTCCAGCACGAAGCGGGCGAAACAACGGGCACCGTTGCCACATTGCTCGACCTCGGAGCCGTCGGCATTGAAGATGCGGTAGCGGAAGTCCACTTCCGGGTTGTTCGGCGCCTCGACGATCAGCAATTGGTCGAAGCCGATGCCGGTATGGCGATCACCCCATTGCTTGGCGTGCTTGGGCTGGATGTGCGCGTGCTGGCTGACCAGGTCGAGGACCATGAAGTCGTTGCCCAGCCCATGCATCTTGGTAAAACGCAGCAGCATGGGCTTACTCCGGCAGCAGGCTTTCGCCAGCGTACAGTTCGGCGATGGTCTCGCGGCGGCGTACTTCGAACGCCTGGTCGCCGTCGACCAGGATTTCAGCGCAACGGCCACGGGTGTTGTAGTTGGAACTCATGACAAAACCATAGGCGCCCGCAGACGCTACGGCCAGCAAGTCACCTTCGGCCAGGTTCAGCACGCGGTCCTTGCCAAGGAAGTCGCCGGTCTCGCAGATAGGGCCGACCAGGTCGTAGGCACGGCCTTCGCCCGCACGAGGCTTGACCGCGCTGACACCCATCCAGGCTTGATACAGGGCCGGCCGAATCAGGTCGTTCATCGCCGCATCGATGATGGCGAAGTCCTTGTGTTCGGTGTGCTTGAGGTATTCCACACGGGTCAGCAGCACGCCAGCGTTGGCCACGATGTAGCGGCCCGGCTCGAACACCAGGGCCAGGTCGCGCTCGCCCACGCGCTCGCGGATGGCTTTGATGTAGTCGGCCACCAGCGGCGGCTGTTCGTCGCGGTAGCGAACGCCAACACCGCCGCCCAAGTCCAGGTGGCGCAGGTGGATACCGCATTCGGCCAGGCGGTCGACCAGTACCAGCAGGCGGTCGAGTGCGTCGAGGAACGGCTCCACGGTGGTCAGCTGCGAGCCAATGTGGCAGTCGACACCGACCACTTCCAGGTTCGGCAGCTGCGCGGCACGCACGTAGATGGCCTCGGCGTCGGCGATGGCGATGCCGAACTTGTTTTCTTTGAGGCCTGTGGAGATGTAAGGGTGGGTACCGGCATCGACGTCCGGGTTGACGCGCAGCGACACCGGGGCAACCTTGCCCATTTCAGCGGCCACTACTTGCAGGCGCTCCAGTTCGTCGGTGGATTCGACGTTGAAGCAGTGCACGCCAACTTCCAGGGCGCGGCGCATGTCTTCACGGGTTTTACCGACGCCGGAGAAGACCACGCGGTCTGCGCGCCCGCCAGCGGCCAGCACGCGCTCCAGCTCACCGCCGGAGACAATGTCGAAACCTGCGCCCAGGCGCGCCAGTACATTCAGTACGCCCAGGTTGGAGTTGGCCTTTACCGCGAAGCACACCAAGTGTTCAGTGCCTTGCAGGGCATCGGCGTAGCTACGGTACTGGGCCTCGATGTGGGCGCGCGAATACACGTAGGTGGGGGTGCCGTAGCGCTCGGCGATGGCCGACAGGGCCACGCCTTCCGCGAACAGCTCACCGTCGCGGTAGTTGAAAGCGTTCATCTGGTTTCCTTACTGCGCTGGCGACTGCTCGGGCTCGGGCTGCAGTTCGGGCTGCTGCTCTTGTACCGGGGCCGGCTTGGCTTTGGGCTGGTGCTGGTGCGCCTTGTGCGCTTTGCCGTTATCGCCGTCTTCAGGCAGATACAACGGGCCTTTCTGGCCGCAGGCAGAAACGAGGCAGGCAACAGCGACCAGCGCCGCGAAGGAGGAAATCAGGCGCTTCATGGGTGAAATCCTTAGAAAAATGCAGTATTGCGCCCGAGTATACCGAGCGACCGGCGGCTTGCCTATGCAAGGACCGGTCCGCCGGGCGGGCTATTCTTACCCCCTTCAGTGGCTAATCTTTGCATTCGGCGGCAAGCGCCCGTATCTTGCCCGGCTTGCCTGTAACGCAGCCAATTTCGAGGTTCCTGCAATGAGTTTGAGTGAAGCGCGTTTCCATGATCTGGTCGACGCGACCCAACAGGCCCTGGAAGACCTGTTCGACGAGAGCGGCATGGACCTGGACATGGAGAACTCCGCCGGCGTCCTTACCGTCAAGTTCGAGGGCGGCGCCCAACTGATCTTCAGCCGCCAGGAGCCGCTGCGCCAGCTGTGGCTGGCCGACCGTTCCGGTGGTTTCCACTTCGACTACGACGAAGAGAGCAAGAAGTGGGTGTGCGAAAAGAGCGAAGAACTGCTGGGCGAAATGCTCGAGCGCATCGTCTGGGAGCGGGCCGGCGAGAAGCTGGACTTCGACGAGATCTGACATGAGCAGCGCCCAGGCTCGGCCGCCCAAGCCGCTTTACAGCAACGTCAGCCCCGCCGTGCCATCGCCGTGCATCAGCGTATGCCGGTTGGACGAACAGCGGGTGTGCACAGGTTGCCACCGGCATGTCGAGCACATCCGCGAATGGCGCTCGGCTGACGACGAACGGCGTCGGCAGATCTGCCGCGAGGCCCAGGCCTTGCGCGATCTGGCTAAGGCACACTGAGCGCAGGGGCTTGAGTATTTACCCGGCTGTGGTAGTGTCGGGTTCTGCGTCGGTGACGCCAAAGCCTTCTCAAACCCCGCCCTTGGGCGGGGTTTTGCTTTATTTGCACATTGAAAACTGCCTGTTCAAAGGAGTCTGACTGGATCATGAGCACCAAGCCTTCCCTCATCCTCACCCGATTGGACGTACAACGTCTGGAGCGTCTGATCGACAGCCTCGACGAGAGTACGCCGGGTGTGCTCGCCTTGCAGGACGAGCTGGACCGCGCCGGGCAGGTGGTCGGTCACGAGGAAGTGCCAGCGGGCGTGGTGACCATGAACTCGCGCGTGCACTGCCGTGAGGAAGCCAGCGGCAAGGATTACCACCTGACGTTGGTTTACCCGAAGGATGCCGGGCCGGAAGGCAAGGTTTCGATCCTGGCGCCCATTGGCTGCGCCTTGCTGGGGTTGTCGGTGGGCGAGCAGATCGACTGGCCGGCACCGGGTGGCAAGACCCTCAAGCTGAAGCTGCTGGAAGTGGAATACCAACCGGAAGCGGCGGGCGATTTCGACCTGTAAGGGCCAAGGGGGCCGCTTTGCGGCCCATCGCGACACAAGGCCGCTACAAGGAATCGCATTCCCCTGTAGGAGCGGCCTTGTGTCGCGATGGGGTGCAAAGCACCCCCGGCAATTCAGGCGCTTTGCGCCAAAACCTGCTCCAACCCCTCGTTCAACGCCTGCTCCAGCACCCGCTTGTAGCTCAGGTACACCTGCGTCGCCCCCAGCCGGTCATCCAGCAACTCGGATAAGTCCAGGTCGGTGATATAGCACTGGTACCGCCCTGCACCACGGCGCTGGCCAATGATCTGCCGGGCTACCACCGCATACAGCTGTTCGCCATGCTCCAGTTCGGAAAACTCCTGCTGGTCGCAATACAGTGTCACATGCGCTGCACCCGCCACTCCGGCCTGGATGATCGCCTGCACCTCATAGTAAGGTTGGTCGCTGCCCTCGGACGGGGCCAGGCGCGGCTCGATGCTGCGTGCCTTGCCTGCGCCAGAGGGCAGAAGCTGCGCATAGTGGATATCCAGCGAGGCCGGCCGCAGGCCGTCGAGCGGCAGGCGGGCATCGCGACGCATCACCACCGAGCGCAGAAAGCGTTGCAGCGGCAGCAGCAAGTGCGTTTCGTCATGCAATGGCAGGCGTTGTTGCCACAGCGCGTTGTACTCATCCAACACATACAGCTCGGCCCAGCCGTCCTGCAGGCGATAGAACACCTGGATACAGGCCGGCCTGCCGTGCTCCAGTACCAGGCGCAGGTCGTGGTCTTGCAGGGCGTTGGCGTCCAGGTACAGCGGGCTGTAGGCGCCGCGCTCTTCGCCCAGGTAGGCTAGCAGCGCCTCATGCTCGTCCAGGGTGGTCAGGCTGACATGCTGGGGTAGCAGCTCCAGTACATGGGTGTGCTGGGCTACCTGCAGCAGGTAGCGATGGTGCAGCCCCTGGTCCAGCAGCAGTTGCACGGTGTCGAAAATCTCCTCTACACGCTGGCCGATGGCCTGGGCGCGGCTCTGGCAGAAGCAGCGCACCCGCACCCGCGGCCGGTGGCCGTGCAGTACCGGGCTGTTGAGGAAATCGCGCAGGCAGCGCACCAGTGCGTGCTCGCCGTCATAGCGCTGGACCAGCACCTCGTTCCAGCTGTTGATGGTGACCTGGTCCAGGGTCAGCACCAGGTTTTCGCGCACGCCGGCGTAGCTCAGCGAGTCGGTGCGCTCGGTGGTCATCAGAATGTTCAGGTCGCGGTGATGGCGCAGCGGGTCGATGGCGACATTGACCAGCAACAGCACCTCGTCGGCAACGCTGGGCTGCAGCAGGCGCACTTCACTGACGGTCGGCAAGGGCAGGGGAATGCTCTGCTGCAGGCAGCCCAGCAGGTTGAACAGCTCGTACTCGCCAAGGTCGCTACTGCCTGGGTGCAGCGCCAGGCGGGTGCTGCTGTCGATCACGCCGTTGCGATGGGCCCAGGCGAGCAGCTCGAGCAGCTCGCGGCAGCGCTTGATCGGGCTGAAGTGCTCCACCTCGTGGGTGCTCAAGTTGCCGCTGTAAAGCTCCCAGTGGTGGTTGCCCGGCTCCTTGCGGTTGGGTGCCTGGACCAAGGTCAAGGTGCCTTCGGCGAGGTCTGGGGCGATACCGGGGTTGATCACTTCGACCTTGCCGGCGCGGCGCTCGAACGCCGCATACAGGCGCCGGCCCAGTACATTGAGGTCGCGCTGGTCGGCGCGGCTGCTGGCGTTCTGGGTGAGCGCGAACTGGCTGAGGAAGCGGTAACTGTGGTTCAGCTCGGCCACCAGTTCGCGGCGCTCGACAGCAACCTGTTGCACTTTCCATTGACGGCGGCTGTCCAGCAAGGCCAGCTGTTGCTGGCTCCAGCCCCACTCGTCGGTCAGGCGCTGCAGCAGCCGGCGTTGCCAGCCCATGCTGCGACCCTGGTCGCTGAGCTTCTTGTTCACCTTGAGGTACAGGCTGCGGCGTACCAGCTCCAGGCGCGCGTGTTCGCCACGTTGCAGCAGGTAGCGTTCGATGCGCCGGTAAACCATCACGTAGGGGTCGAGCTCGTCGAGGTCTAGCTGGTTGGCGAACACGGCCTGCTTGTAGTCCAGGCTCAGGCAGCGCACGGCAGGGTGTTCGCTGGCGTAGGCTTCGGTCAGCAGCAGTTTGAGCAGCGATTTGTAGGGCGAGTCGATACCTTTGAACAACTGCCACAGGCCGGCGCCGACGAACTCGCCGGGCGGAATGTGCGCCAGGTTGCCGAGGTCGAGGGCGTCATGGCTGCGGATGAACCGCTTGGACAGCAGGGTCTGGGTATAACTGTGGTAGTTGTGTTCCTGATACACCGGCACCAGCCACCATAGCGGTGTGCGCCCGGCCAGCCACAGGGTGGTGCGGTAGAACTCGTCCAGCAGCAAGTAGTGCTGGGTGGTGCCACAGTCGTCGGAGCCGAGCTGGCCATCGCGCTCGCCATGGGCGAAGCCCTGCGTGTCGATCAGGAAAAAGTGTGCTTCGGCTCCCAGGCTTGCCGCCCAGGCCTCCAGTTGCTGGCACTTGCGGCGCAGTTCATCCAACTGGTGTTCGGGCAAGCCGGGTGCGTGGCACACCCACAGGTCCATGTCGCTGTGCTCGGCCTGGGCCAGCGAGCCCAGGCTGCCCATCAGGAACAGGCCGTGAATCGGACGTGGCGGGTTGCCATGCGCGGCCTTGTAGGTGAACGAGCGCGCCAGGCGCTGGGCCTCCGCCACCAGCTCGGCACCTGGCGCATAGCCCGATACGCCGGCAGGCGTACTGCCCGAGACGTAGCCTGGCAACAGCGGGTGGTTTACGTGAAACAGCAGCGGTAGCAGCGTCAGTACCTGTTGCTGACGTGTCGACAGGCCTTCCATTGCCCGCTGCAGCCGCCCTTGGTTTAACTGCAGGAAGCGCGCACGCAATGTCGCCAGGACCTTGCGGTCGATGCCTTCGTCCAGGTCGGGGCGGATTTCGTGAGGGTGGTTCATTGCGCGCTCGGGCAGGCCAGTGAAGCTGTGGCGAGTTTAGCCTGAGTGGCGGGGTCGGATAAGCAGTAATTGTAATTCTGGCGCCATTTTTCCAGCGTTCTCGCGCTCCAGCTTTCGTTGTGCTTCAGGCATGATGGGCGCATTGAGTCCAAGTCGAGAATTTCCGATGCGTGTATGGATCGATGCCGATGCCTGCCCCAAAGCGGCCAGGGATCTGATCGTCAAGTTCGCCCTCAAGCGCAAGTTCGAGGTGGTGATGGTGGCGGGGCAGGCCGTGGCCAAGCCGGCGTTCGCGATCGTGCGCCTGATTGTGGTACCCAGCGGCATGGACGCGGCCGACGATTACCTGGTCGAGCACGCCGTGCCTGGCGAGTTGGTGATCTGCAGTGACGTACCGCTGGCCGACCGCCTGGTGAAAAAGGGCGTGGCGGCACTGGACCCGCGTGGGCGAGAGTTCGACGAACGCAACATGGGCGACCGCCTGGCGGCGCGCAACCTGTTCACCGAGCTGCGCGAGCAGGGCCAGGTGGGGGGTGGGCAGGGCGCTTACGGCGAGCGGGAGAAGCAGGCATTTGCCAATGCGCTGGACCGGATCATTGCCCGGCTGTCCAAGTCCTGAAGAGCTTGCGGTTCTCTGTGGGAACGGCCTTGTGTCGCGAAAGGGGCGCGTTGCGGCCCTTTCGCGAGGCACAGAAGGCCGCGCCGCTTTCGGTGCTTACTCGTGTGTCAGTTCCAGCACCCGGTCCACCAGCTTGTAGATGCCCCCCGCCGCTTCGCTGATCGACTTGGCTTCCATGTAAGCCGGCGTAGTCACCAGTTTGCGCTGGGAGTCTTCGACAATATCGTGCACATCGCACTCCTCATGGGTACCGCCCATCTTCTCGACCGCCGCCGCCGTGCCGGCGTCGCTGCCGATGGTGCAGACCACGCCCGGCCCGTAGATCTTCGCGGCCAGTGCCGGCGAGATGCAGATCAGCCCAACCGGCTTGCAGGCGTCGGCAAAGGCTTCGGCCAGGGTCAGTACGTCCGGGTTGATGCTGCAGTTGGCACCTTCCACGGCAAAATTGGAGAGGTTCTTTGCCGCCCCAAAACCGCCTGGCACGATCAACGCATCGAAGTCCTCGGCCTTGGCCTCGCGGATGTCCTTGACCTCGCCGCGGGCTATGCGCGCCGATTCCACCAGCACATTACGCGACTCGGGCATTTCCTCGCCGGTCAGGTGGTTGATGACGTGCATCTGTGCAATGTTCGGCGCGAAGCACTGCACCTGCGCACCGCGCTGGTCGAGGCGCAGCAGGGTGATCACGCTTTCGTGGATTTCGGCGCCGTCGTACACGCCACAGCCGGAAAGAATCACCGCTACTTTTTTTGTCATGTTCACTACTCCAGTGTCGAGGCGCTAAATGTCCTCTAGTTTGGCAGATGTCGCCATAGGGATTCCCGCGAGTGCGGCCTAATCTTGGTGGATAACGCCTGAGGTCGTGCCCATGGACCTGATACTGCTGGCCGTGCCGTTCTTCTTTGTGCTGATTGCCGTCGAGCTGGTAGCTGACCGCGTGCGTGGCCAGCGCAATTTCACCCTGGCCGACTCGATCAACAGCCTTAGCACCGGCGCACTGTCGACCAGTACCGGGCTGCTGACCAAAGGGGTAGGGCTGGTCACCTATGCGCTGGCCTTCGAACACCTGGCGGTTTTGCGGTTGCCGGCAGAGGCGTGGTGGGTATGGCTGCTGGCCATTGTCCTGTACGACTTCTGTTACTACTGGCTGCATCGCCTGGGGCATGAGCGCAACGTGCTGTGGGCCGCACACTCGGTGCATCACCAGAGCGAGGAGTACAACCTCACCACGGCGCTGCGCCAGACCAGTAGCGGGTTCATCTTCTCGTGGCTGTTCTACCTGCCGCTGGCGCTGGTGGGCGTACCGCCACTGGTGTTCATCACCGTGGCCTCGCTCAACCTGCTGTATCAGTTCTGGGTGCATACCCGACACATCCCCAAGCTTGGCTGGCTCGAGTGGGTGTTGATCACACCATCCAACCATCGCGTCCACCATGCGCAAAACCCTGCTTACTTGGATCGCAATTACGGCGGTGTGTTCATTCTCTGGGACCGTCTGTTCGGCACCTTCAAAGAGGAAGACCCGGCCGAGCCGGTGGTGTTCGGGGTGACGACACCGTTGGCCAGCTGGAACCCGCTGTGGGCCAACCTGCAGTTCTATGCCCAGCTCTGGCATGACGCCCGGCACACCGCCAGCCTGTGGGACAAGCTGCGCATCTGGTTCATGCCCACCGGTTGGCGCCCGGCCGACGTGGCTGCGCGCTACCCGCAGGCCAAGCAGGACCTGGCGCTGTTTCGCAAGTTCGAGATTGCCCTGGGCCGCGCGCAACAAGCCTACGTGGCGGCGCAGTTCGTGGTGTATGTGGCTTTGGGCAGCTACCTGATGCATGTGGCCGACCGCGTGCCGATCGCCGCGCTGGTGCTCGGCTGGTCGCTGATGGCGTTTGGTCTGTTCGTGCTGGGCGCTTTGCTGGAGAACCGGCGCTGGGCTGCGCGCCTGGAGCTGGCGCGGCTGCTGCTGAATGCGCCGGCGTTGTACCTGGCCGGCGCCTTGGGCTTAGCGGTGGTCGCGCCGCTGGCCTGGTTCCTGCTCGTGGCTTACAGCTTGCTCAGCCTCTGGGGCCTGGGCCAGGCCCGCCGCCTTGCGCTCCGCGCGCAGGGTGCGGAAGCGCCGACGCAGCCACAGCAGGCCGCCCAGCGCCACAAGGCCGCCGAGCACCCATAGCTCGTAACGTTTCACGTTGCCCAGCAGGCCTTCGAGAATGGCGCCGAAGTGGTACGCGGCCGCGCCCAGGGCGATTGCCCAGATAGCCGCGCCAATGCCGTTCAGCAGCAGATAGCGGCGGGGTGGATAGCCCGACAGGCCAATGGCCACCGGCATGACCGTGCGCAGGCCATAGACGAAGCGAAAACTCAGCACCCAGATATCAGGATGGCGGCGGATGTGGTCCAGCGCCCGGTCACCCATTGCCTGCCAGCGCGGCTTGCGCGCCAGGATCCTGCGCCCGTGGCGGCGGCCCATGAAGTACCACAGCTGATCGCCCGCGTAGCTGCCGAAGAAGGCCACCAGGCACACCAGCTTGATGTCCATGTAACCACGGAACGCAAGGAAACCCGCAAGCACCAGGATGGTCTCGCCTTCGAAGAAGGTGCCTAGAAAAAGGGCAAAGTAGCCGAAATCCTGCAGGAATTGTTGAAGCATTTTCTGAGGTGCTGGCGAAATGAACGCGAAGCCTACCCCTTCGCGCGCAATCGTGAAAGTGTCCAAATGTGTCTCGACGTGAACAATTCCTACACAGACAATGCCAGAGGCCACGCGCCATGGCTTGCCCTGGTGTGTAACACAGGCGTCATAATGGGCGCTTATCTTGCCGCTCAATTGATGATAGGGCGTTAACGTCCTCAGGAACGCCAGATGAATAATGAAGTGCTCACCCCTGTCGCGATCAAGGATGCCCAGGAGCTCCCAGAAGAGATGGTGCAGACCCCGCCTGACCTGCCGCCGGCGCCCGAGCCCGTAGCGGAGCAGGCGGCCGAGCCTGTGGCCCCGGTGCCCGCACCGGCCCCGGCAATCACTGTCCCTGGCCTGGACGACAGCAGCCTGTACATTCATCGCGAACTCTCGCAGTTGCAGTTCAACATCCGTGTGCTGGAACAGGCACTGGACGAGAACTACCCGTTGCTTGAACGGCTCAAGTTCCTGCTGATCTTCTCCAGCAACCTCGATGAGTTCTTCGAGATCCGCGTGGCCGGGTTGAAGAAGCAGATCAATTTTGCCCGTGAACAGGCCGGTGCCGATGGCTTGCAGCCGCACCAGGCGTTGGCGCGTATCAGCGAACTGGTGCACATCGAGGTAGAGCGCCAGTACGCGATCCTCAATGACGTGCTGCTGCCGGAGCTGGAAAAGCATCAGATTCGCTTCATTCGCCGTCGTTACTGGACGCCCAAACTCAAGACCTGGGTGCGTCGCTATTTCCGCGACGAAATCGCCCCGATCATCACCCCGATCGGCCTCGACCCGACCCACCCGTTCCCGTTGCTGGTGAACAAGAGCCTCAACTTCATCGTCGAGCTTGAGGGTGTGGACGCCTTCGGTCGCGATTCGGGCTTGGCGATCATCCCTGCCCCACGCCTGCTGCCACGGGTCATCCGCGTGCCTGAAGAGGTGGGTGGCCCGGGTGCCAACTACGTGTTCCTGTCGTCGATGATCCACGCGCACGCCGACGACCTGTTCCAGGGCATGAAGGTGAAGGGCTGCTACCAGTTCCGCCTCACCCGTAACGCCGACCTGGCGCTGGACTCCGAAGAAGTCGACGACCTGGCCCGTGCTCTGCGTGGTGAGTTGTTCTCGCGCCGTTACGGCGATGCCGTGCGCCTGGAAGTGGCCGACACCTGCCCGAAACACCTGTCGGACTACCTGCTCAAGCAGTTCAGCCTCAGCGAAAGCGAGCTGTACCAGGTCAATGGCCCGGTCAACCTCACCCGCCTGTTCAGCATTACCGGCCTGGACAGCCACCCGGAGCTTCAGTACACGCCGTTCACCCCGGCAATCCCCAAGCTGCTGGTGAACGCCGACAACATTTTCAGCGTGATCAGCAAGCAGGACATCCTGCTGATGCACCCGTTCGAGTCCTTCACCCCGGTGGTCGACCTGCTGCGCCAGGCCGCCAAGGACCCGCATGTGCTCGCCGTGCGCCAGACCCTGTACCGCTCCGGGGCCAACTCGGAAATCGTCGACGCCCTGGTGGACGCGGCGCGTAACGGCAAGGAGGTCACTGCGGTGATCGAGTTGCGTGCGCGCTTCGACGAAGAGTCCAACCTGCAGATGGCCAGCCGCCTGCAAGCGGCCGGTGCGGTGGTGATCTACGGCGTGGTCGGGTTCAAGACCCACGCCAAGATGATGCTGATCCTGCGCCGCGAACAGGGCGAGATCGTGCGTTATGCGCACCTGGGTACCGGCAACTACCACGCCGGCAACGCCCGCCTGTACACCGACTACAGCCTGCTGACCTCTGACGACGCCCTCACCGAGGACGTTGGCAAGCTGTTCAGCCAGCTGATCGGCATGGGCAAGACCCTGCGCATGAAGAAGCTGCTGCACGCGCCGTTCACCCTGAAAAAGGGCATGCTCGACATGATCGCGCGGGAAACCCAGTTCGCCCTCGAAGGCAAGCCGGCGCACATCATCGCCAAGTTCAACTCGCTGACCGACGCCAAGGTCATCAAGGCGCTGTACAAGGCCAGCCAGTCGGGTGTGAAAATCGACCTGGTGGTGCGCGGCATGTGCTGCTTGCGCCCAGGTATTCCGGGGGTTTCGCACAACATTCAGGTGCGCTCGATCATCGGCCGCTTCCTCGAGCACACGCGGGTGTTCTACTTCCTCAATGGCGGCGAAGAGCAGATCTACCTGTCCAGCGCCGACTGGATGGAGCGCAACCTCGACAAGCGCGTCGAGACCTGCTTCCCGGTGGAAGGCAAGAAGCTGTTGCTGCGGGTGAAGAAGGAGCTGGAAGGCTACCTGACCGACAACACCCACGCCTGGACGTTGCAGCCAGACGGGCGCTACGTGCGTAGCACCCCGACCGGCAATCAGAACCCGCGCAGTGCCCAGGCGACCCTGCTGGAGCGCCTGAGCAACCCGGTCCTCAACGTACGCTGAGGACGAAGCCGACCCGGGCCAGCCACTCCGCCTCGTTGGCGAAGTCGGCCTGGGTCAGCTGGTTCTGCTCCAGCCAACCTTCAGGGAAGGCTACATCCAGGCTGTTGTCGCCGCCCTTGAGCTCTACCTTTGGCATCTGCTGGGTGCCGCGAATGTGGTGGAACAGAATGGCAAAGCGCAGCAGCACGCACAGGCGCAGCAGCTTGACCCCTTCATCACCCAGCTCAGCGTAACGGTCCTTGGGGATGTTGCGACGGTGGCCGCGCACCAGCAGGGCCATCATCTGCTGATCTTCGCGAGAAAAGCCCGACAGGTCGGAGTGCTCGATCAGGTAGGCGCCATGCTTGTGGTAGTGATAGTGGGCAATGTCTAGCCCTATTTCGTGTATTTTCGCGGCCCAGCCAAGCAGATCGCGCCAATTTCCGTCTTTAAGGTCCCAGGCGTCGGCCACTTGGTCGAAGGCGTGCAATGCCTTGCGTTCCACACGCGCAGCCTGGCCCTGGTCCACGTGGTAGCGCTCCATCAACGAGTTCAGGGTGCGTTCGCGCACATCCTCGTGGTGGTGACGGCCGAGCAGGTCGAACAGCACACCTTCGCGCAGGGCACCGTCACAGTGGTCCATGCGCTGCAGCTCCAGGGCATCGAAGATCGCTTCGAGAATCGCAAGGCCTGCGGGGAAGATGGTCCGGCGGTCCGGCTTGACGCCGTCGAAGTCGATTTTGTCGACCTCGCCCAGCTTGAACAGCTTGCGCTTGACCCAGGCCAGGCCTTCGGCGTTGACCTCGCCATTGCCCAGGCCGCCGGCCTTGATGGCGGCGCCGATGGCGCGAATGGTACCGGACGAGCCAATGGCCTCGTCCCAGGTCAGGCGGTGCAGGGCATTTTCGATACTCATCAGCTCCAGGCGCGCGGCGGTGTAGGCCTGGGCATAGCGGGCCGGGGTGATCTTGCCATCGCGGAAGTAGCGCTGGGTAAAGCTTACGCAACCCATCTGCAGGCTTTCGCGCAGCAGCGGCTCGAAACGCTGGCCGATGATGAACTCGGTACTGCCGCCACCGATGTCTGCCACCAGGCGCTTGCCGGGGGTATCGGCCAGGGTGTGCGATACGCCCAGGTAGATCAGGCGCGCTTCTTCACGGCCGGAGATGACCTCGACCGGGTGGCCGAGGATGGCCTCGGCGCGCTGGATGAATTCGTTGCGGTTGCGCGCTTCGCGCAAGGCGTTGGTACCGACGATGCGTACGGAGCCTGCCGGCATGCCGTTGATCAGTTGAGAAAAGCGCTTGAGGCAATCCAGGCCTCTTTCCATAGACTCTTCACTGAGCTTGCGCTCTTCGTCGATGCCGGCGGCTAGCTGAACCTTCTCGCCGAGCCGCTCAAGGATACGGATTTCGGTATGGTGGGCCTTGGCCACGACCATATGAAAACTGTTGGAGCCAAGGTCGATGGCGGCGATCAGGGACAGGTTCTTCGCGATGGTATGCGGCATGATCTGGTTGTTCTCGGTCGTTAACCTGGCAATCGTGCCACGATAGCAGGCTGTCGCCAACGCGTGACACTCAGCCGGTGTGCTGGCCTTGATGCAAGGCAATGTGCCATTCGATTCTATGACGGCGACATGACAGTTTCGATTCGCGGCTTCTTGCACAACTATAGTTACACTCAATCGTCCGCGGCTTCCTGTAGGCGGCGGGGGCGGCTATGATGGGCAACGTTTTTTATTGCTTACGACCTTGGAGATTTCCATGAGCGACAAAATCAAACACGTCACCGACGCCAGCTTCGAAGCCGACGTACTGCAGGCTCAAGGCCCGGTGCTGGTCGACTACTGGGCTGAATGGTGCGGCCCATGCAAGATGATCGCTCCGGTTCTGGACGACATCGCTGCCACCTACGAGGGCAAACTGACCGTCGCCAAGCTGAACATCGACGAGAACCAGGAAACCCCGGCCAAGCACGGCGTGCGCGGTATCCCGACGCTGATGCTGTTCAAGAACGGCAACGTCGAAGCCACCAAGGTTGGCGCTTTGTCCAAATCGCAGCTGGCCGCGTTCCTCGACGCCCACCTGTGATGTGAAAAGGCCCCGCAAATGCGGGGCTTTTCTTTTTCAGAGCACTAGACGCAGAAAAAAGCAAGTGTTACATTCGGCCTCGCACTGCTTTTCCAGTGCCCTCTACACGCCGTCGCCGAAGCATCCCTAATTCGAATCAGTACGCGATCCTGTCGCCATCTAGCGGCGCGGCCTCATTAAGCCAGAAGCTTAATTCTCCCTTCTTACATGATTACGTCACTCCCCTTATGAACCTGACTGAACTCAAGCAAAAGCCGATTACCGATCTTTTGGAAATGGCCGAACAGATGGGCATCGAAAACATGGCCCGTTCGCGCAAACAGGACGTGATTTTCGCCCTGCTGAAGAAGCATGCGAAAAGCGGCGAAGAGATCTCGGGTGACGGCGTGCTGGAGATTCTCCAGGATGGTTTCGGTTTCCTGCGTTCGGCTGATGCGTCCTACCTGGCCGGCCCAGACGATATCTACGTCTCGCCCAGCCAGATCCGCCGTTTCAACCTGCGTACCGGCGACACCATCGTCGGCAAGATCCGCCCACCGAAGGAAGGGGAGCGTTACTTCGCCCTGCTGAAGGTCGATACCATCAACTTCGACCGCCCGGAAAACGCGAAGAACAAGATCCTGTTCGAGAACCTGACGCCGCTGTTCCCGAACAAGCGCCTGAAGATGGAGGCCGGCAACGGCTCCACCGAAGACTTGACCGGCCGTGTCATCGACCTGTGCGCCCCGATCGGCAAAGGCCAGCGCGGCCTGATCGTTGCCCCGCCAAAAGCGGGCAAGACGATCATGCTGCAGAACATCGCGGCCAACATCACCCGTAACAATCCCGAATGCCACCTGATCGTCCTGCTGATCGACGAGCGCCCGGAAGAAGTGACCGAAATGCAGCGCACCGTGCGCGGCGAAGTGGTTGCTTCCACCTTCGACGAGCCGCCAACCCGCCACGTGCAGGTTGCCGAAATGGTGATCGAGAAGGCCAAGCGCCTGGTCGAGCACAAGAAGGACGTGGTCATTCTGCTGGACTCCATCACCCGTCTGGCGCGTGCCTACAACACCGTGATCCCGAGCTCCGGCAAGGTGCTGACCGGTGGTGTCGATGCCCACGCCCTGGAGAAGCCGAAGCGTTTCTTCGGTGCTGCGCGTAACATCGAGGAAGGCGGCTCGCTGACCATCATCGCCACCGCGCTGGTCGAAACCGGCTCGAAGATGGACGAAGTGATCTACGAAGAGTTCAAGGGCACCGGCAACATGGAGCTGCCGCTGGACCGCCGCATCGCCGAGAAGCGTGTGTTCCCGGCCATCAACATCAACCGCTCCGGTACCCGCCGCGAAGAGTTGCTGACTGCCGACGACGAACTGCAGCGCATGTGGATCCTGCGCAAGCTGCTGCACCCGATGGACGAAATCGCCGCCATCGAGTTCTTGGTCGACAAGCTCAAGCAGACCAAGACCAACGACGAGTTCTTCCTGTCGATGAAGCGCAAGTAAGATCGTCGTACCACGCAAAGGCCGGGGAAACCCGGCTTTTTGCTATCTGTATTTTGGCTATTGCGGCCCTATCGGCGCTACACTCTGCACCCCCGACCGATACGGCCAACACGAGGCTCCTGCATGCAGTATCGCGACTTGCGCGACTTCATCCGTGGCCTGGAACAGCGCGGCGAGCTCAAGCGCATCCAGGTTCCGATCTCCCCCGTCCTGGAAATGACCGAGGTCTGCGACCGCACCCTGCGTGCCAAAGGCCCGGCGTTGCTGTTCGAAAAGCCCACCGGTTTCGACATCCCGGTGCTGGGCAACCTGTTCGGCACCCCGGAGCGGGTGGCCATGGGCATGGGCGCCGAGTCGGTCGATGAGCTGCGGGAAATCGGCAAGCTGCTGGCCTTCCTCAAGGAGCCCGAGCCGCCCAAGGGCCTGAAGGACGCCTGGTCGAAGCTGCCGATCTTCAAGAAGGTCGTGTCGATGGCGCCGAAAGTGGTCAAGGACGCGGTGTGCCAGGAAGTGGTGGTCGAGGGTGACGATGTCGACCTCGGCGCTCTGCCGATTCAGCACTGCTGGCCAGGCGACGTGGCGCCGCTGATCACCTGGGGCCTTACCGTGACCCGTGGCCCGAACAAGGACCGCCAGAACCTGGGCATCTACCGCCAGCAGGTGATCGGCCGCAACAAGGTCATCATGCGCTGGCTGAGCCACCGTGGCGGTGCCTTGGATTACCGTGAGTGGTGCGAGAAGAATCCCGGCCAGCCGTTCCCGGTCGCCGTGGCCCTGGGCGCTGACCCCGCGACCATCCTCGGTGCCGTGACCCCGGTGCCGGACACCCTCTCCGAGTACGCCTTTGCCGGCCTGCTGCGCGGCAATCGCACCGAGCTGGTCAAGTGCCGCGGCAGCAACCTGCAGGTACCGGCCACCGCCGAAATCATTCTGGAAGGCGTGATCCACCCAGGCGAAATGGCCCCGGAAGGCCCCTATGGCGACCACACCGGCTACTACAACGAAGTGGACAGCTTCCCGGTGTTCACTGTCGAGCGCATCACCCACCGGCACAAACCGATCTACCACAGCACCTACACCGGTCGGCCGCCAGATGAGCCGGCGATTCTCGGTGTGGCACTGAACGAAGTGTTCGTGCCGATCCTGCAAAAGCAGTTCCCGGAAATCACCGATTTCTACCTGCCGCCGGAAGGCTGCTCGTACCGCATGGCGGTGGTGACCATGAAAAAGCAGTATCCGGGCCATGCCAAGCGCGTAATGCTGGGTGTGTGGTCGTTCCTGCGACAGTTCATGTACACCAAGTTCGTTATTGTCACCGATGACGATATCAACGCCCGCGACTGGAACGATGTGATCTGGGCCATTACCACGCGCATGGACCCCAAGCGTGATACGGTGATGATCGACAACACGCCGATCGACTACCTGGACTTTGCGTCGCCGGTATCGGGCCTGGGGTCGAAGATGGGCCTGGACGCCACGCACAAGTGGCCGGGCGAGACTACACGCGAATGGGGACGGGTTATCGTCAAGGACGAAGCCGTCACCCGCCGTATCGATGAGCTGTGGGATCAGTTGGGAATAGATTGATGCAGGTAACGTTGCAGCCGTCCGGGGCGGTGCTGGCGCTCGAACCCGGGGAACGGATCCTGGATGGAGCGCGGCGGCTGGGCTATGACTGCCCGAACAGCTGCCGCAATGGCAATTGCCATGTCTGCGCCGCGTTATTGGTCGAAGGCCGGGTACGCCAGGAAGGCGAAGTCCGCGACCATGGCGAGTTGTTCACCTGCATTGCCGAACCGCTGGAGGATTGCGTGTTGCTCTGGGATGGTGTGCTCGCCTTGGGCGAGCTGCCGGTGCGCAAGCTGGCGTGCAGCGTCAGCGAATGCGTCGACGTTGGTGGCGACGTCTGGCGGGTGCGTTTGCGCGCGCCGGCCGGCAAGCCACCGCGCTACCACGCCGGGCAGTACCTGATGATCGAGCGTGAGGGTGGCAAGCAGGCCGCTTTTTCGCTGGCCTCCGCCCCCCACGCCGGGCGTGAGCTGGAGCTGCACGTGCTGGCGCGAGAGCCCAGCGCACAGCAACTGATCGAGCAACTCAAGCGTGACGGTCTGGCACGTATCGAAATGCCGTTTGGCGACACCCACCTGGCCGAGTTGCCCGACGGGCCGTTGGTGCTGATTGCCGCCGGTACCGGCATGGGCCAGATGCACAGCCTGCTCGAGCATTGCCGAGCCAATGGCTTCAAGCACCCGGTACACCTGTACTGGGGCGTGCGCCGGCCCGAAGACTTCTATCAGATCGAGCACTGGGACGAATGGCAGCGCCTGCCTAACCTGTTCCTGCACCAGGTGGTCAGCGACCTGTGCGGCTGGGAAGGCCGTTGCGGCATGTTGCATGAAGCGGTTTGCGAAGACATTGACGACCTCAACAGCGTGCATGTGTATGCCAGCGGTTCGCCGAACATGATCTACGCCACCCTCGACGCCCTGGTCGAGGCCGGTATGGATGCGCACCGCATGCGTGCCGATGTGTTTGCCTACGCGCCACGTGGTTAATAACCAAAGTTTGCAAGTATGGGTATAAGGCGGTAATTGTTACCGCCTTGGCCATTAACTTTCACAGTGGCTGAAACAGTATTTCCCAGTCGTCGGAACCGCGCATGAAACACTGACGCGAGGGCTTGAGTATTCCTGCAATTCTGGCCTATGGTTACTGCAAGCGCCCCGGGTAAAGCGGCCTGGGGCTGCAGCGTAATCGAATTTCGCTACATCCGTAGTTCACAGGGATAATGGCGGCAGCTTATGTCGGCACTTGAAAGTATGTCCTGGGAAGTTTCATATCCTCCGGCACTCGACTTCGGTCAGCAACATACTCACGATCAGTTGTTCAACTCCATGAAGACGACCATGTCTCGGCATCAGGGCGGGCCTGTGTGGCTGTTCGCTTATGGTTCGTTGATTTGGCGCCCCGAGTGCAATTCGGTGGAACGTCAGCGCGCGCGGGTGCATGGTTATCACCGGGGCTTGTACCTGTGGTCGCACGAACACCGTGGCACCCCGGAAACCCCTGGGCTGGTGTTTGGCCTGGACCGTGGTGGCTCCTGCAGCGGCTTTGCCTATCGGCTGGATGAAAGCAGCCTGGATGACTCGCTGATGGCCCTATGGCAACGGGAGATGCCGTACCCGGCCTACCGGCCGCACTGGCTTAGCTGCCGGTTGGGCGATGGCAGCAAGGTGCAGGCATTGGGCTTTGTGCTGGAGCGGCATTTACCCTGTTATGCGGGGAATCTGCCGGATACCTTGCTCAGCCAGATTCTGGCCAGTGCCAAGGGGCGTTATGGCACCACGCGCGACTATGTGGAGCAGACGTTGAATGCCTTGCGCAGCCACCAGATGCCAGATCGCAACCTGGAGGCGCGGTTCCGGCGTTGCCATAACCTGCGCGAAGTGTGAACAACCTCTACCGGCCTCTTCGCGGGGTTTTCTGCGAAGAGGCCTGAACTGCCTTACTTGGCCAACACCACCAACTTACCCACAGCCTGGCGCTGCCCCAGCTTCTCGATGGCGGCCCCAGCCTCGGCCAGTGGATAAGTCTGCGACACCAATGGCTTCAACTTGCCCTCGGCATGCCAGGCAAACAGCTGCTTGAAGTTGGCTGCATTATCCTGCGGCTGGCGCTGGGCAAACGCGCCCCAGAACACCCCCAGCACCGCCGCACCCTTGAGCAGCACCAGGTTGGCCGCCAGCTGGGGAATGCTGCCGCTGGCAAAACCCACCACCAGCAGCCGGCCATTCCAGGCCAACCCGCGTACCGCTTGCTCGAATAGCTCGCCACCGACCGGGTCGTAGATCACGTCGACCCCCTGGCCGCCGGTCAGGCGCTTGATTTCTTCGCGCAGGCTGGCCTGGCTGTAGTCGATCAGCTCATCCGCCCCGGCCGCTTTGGCCACGGCCAGTTTCTCGGCACTGCTGGCTGCCGCGATCACTCGCGCGCCCATGGCCTTGCCGATTTCCACCGCCGCCAGCCCGACCCCACCGGAAGCGCCCAGCACCAGCAAGGTCTCGCCTGCTTGTAACTGACCGCGCTGACGCAGGGCGTGCATCGAGGTGCCGTAGGTCATGCCGAACGCCGCAGCGGTGGTGAAGTCCATGCTCGCCGGGATCGGCAGCGCGTTGTAGAAAGGCACCGCCACCTGCTCGGCGAACGCACCCCAGCCGGTCAGCGCCATGACCCGGTCGCCCACCTTGAACGTGCCAGCCTTTTCCCCGACTGCAGCCACCACCCCCGCCGCTTCGCCGCCAGGGGAGAACGGTAGTGGAGGTTGGAACTGGTACTTGCCTTCGATGATCAGCGTGTCGGGGAAGTTGACCCCGGCAGCCTGCACGTCCAGCAGGATCTCGTTTTTCTTCGGCTGCGGGCTGGCCACGTCTTCCAGTACCAGATCGCGCGCCGGACCCAGGGTTTTGCACAACACGGCTTTCATCGGGGCTATTCCTTTGCGGGTAATGGCCGATAAGTGTAGGAGGGCCGCTTGCCGGGTCAACGAGCATGGCCTGCCCTGATGGGCCGGCATAAGCCCGGGCTTGGGTTTGAGCGGTGTGCTGGGTAAGCTGGCGCCAACTGTATTGAGGAGCGAATTCGTGAAAGCGTTGATCTTGATGGTGCTGGCGTTGCTGCTGCCGGCTGCGGCCATGGCCGAAGAAGCCAAGGAAGGGGCGCCCAAGGTCGCCTACATCAGCCTGAGCCCACCCTTTGTCGGCAACTATGCCCTCGACGGCGGCCCGCGGCTGCGGGTGTACAAGGCCGACGTGGCCCTGCGCGTGACCGGCGACGAAGCAGCCAAGGCGGTGCAGCACCACGAGCCATTGATCCGTAATCAGCTGGTGGCACTGTTCACCCAGCAGACGGTTGACAGCATGAGCAACGTCGAGGCCAAGGAGCACCTTCGCCAAGAAGCGCTGAAACAAGTGCAGCAGGTGCTGGAAGCGGAAGAGGGCAAGCCGATTGTTGAAGACTTGCTGTTCAACAACCTGATCGTGCAGTGATCAACTGTGGGAGCGGGCGAGCCCGCGAACACCGGCGAAGCCGGTGCCATTCACCGCACTGCCTGCTTCGCGGGCTCGCCCGCTCCCACAGGGTCAGGACGCCAGGCTGCGACGGAACCGCGAAAGCGCCACGCTGAAAAATACCAGGCCGATCAGCGCCAGTGCCAGGATATCCGGCCACACCACCGCCCACCCGGCATCGCGGAACAGGATCGCGGCCCCCAGGCTGACGAAATGCGTCGACGGCGACCCCTGCATCACCCACTGCAGCCACTGCGGCATGCTGTCCAGCGGTGTGCTGCCGCCGGACAGCAACAGCATCGGGATGATCACCGGGATCGCCAGCAGGCCGAACTGCGGCGTCGAGCGTGCCAGGGTGGCGAGGAAGATACCCAGCGCCGTACTGGCGAACAGGTACAGCGCGGTCACGGCCAGGAACAACCCCATCGAGCCGGACAACGGCACGCCCAGCGCGCCTTTCACTACCACCACCAACGAAATCCAGGTGCATATCACCACCACCAGGGCGTTGCTGCCGATCTTGGCCAGCATGATCTCCAGCGCGGTCAGTGGCAGCACCAGCAGGTGGTCGAGGGTGCCGTGCTCACGCTCGCGCAGCAGCGCGGTGCCGGTGAGGATGATTGCCAGGATGGTGATGTTGTTGACGATCTGGATCACCGCCAGGAACCAACCGCCCTCCAGGTTGGGGTTGAACAGCGCCTTGGGGTTGATCAGCACCGGGCTTTGCACGTTGCCCCGCTGGCTGTAGTCGAGCAGCTCGCGCTCGAAGATGCGGCCGATGTAGCCGGCGCCCATGAACGCCTGGCTCATGGCCGTGGCATCGACGTTTATCTGCAGCTCCGGCGAGCGCCCGGCCAGCAGGTCACTCTGGAAATTCACCGGTACGTTGATCACGAAGGTGTAATGGCCGCTGTCCATGGCCTGGTCCAAGTGTTGCGCGGTCAGCGGAACGGCAGGCTGAAACTCCGGTGGTTGCAGGGCTTCACTGAGTTTGCGCGAGAGCAGGCTGTGGTCTTCGTCCACCACCGCGACGCTGGCGTTGTGCACACCGATCACCGAGCCGGCGGCCGGCATGTAGATCGCCACGCTGAAGGCATACAGCAGGAACAGCAGCAGTACGCTGTCATGACGCAGGCTGGTCAGTTCTTTCAGGCCTAGGCGCAGGGTGTGGTTCAGGCGCGACATGTCAGGCCTCCTGCTTCTTCAGCATGGCCAGGCTCAGGCCGGTGAATGCGGCAAAGAAGCCCAACAGGATCAGGCACTGCGGCCACAGCTCGCGCAGGCCCAGCGCCTTGGTGAAGGTGCCGACCGCGATGTCGAGGAAGTAGCCCGCCGGGAACAGCTGGCCCATCACCGCCGCCGCGCCGTCCAGCGACGAGCGTGGCACGATCAGCCCGGAAAACTGGATGGTCGGCAGGCTGGTAATGATCATGGTGCCGAGAATGGCGGCGATCTGGGTGCGGGTGAATGCTGAAATCAGCAGGCCCAGGCTGGTGGTGGCCAGCAGGTAGGCCACGCCACCACAGGCCAGGGCCAGCACACTGCCCTTGAGCGGCACGGCGAACAGCCAGCGGTTCATCGCCACCAGCAGCGCCAGGTTGACCAGGCTTACCGCCAGGTAGGGCATCTGCTTGCCCAGCAGGAACTCCAGGCGGGTGAGGGGTGTGGCGTAGAAGTTGGTGATGGAGCCCAGCTCCTTCTCGCGAACGATGCCCAGTGCAGTGAGCATGGCCGGTATGAAGGCCAGGATCAGCGCCATCACGCCCGGGCCGATGGCATTCACGCTGACCACGTCCTGGTTGTAGCGAAAACGCGTTTCCAGGCGCACCAGGTCCTGGCGCGGCTGCGGCTGTGGGCTGGCCTTGGCCAGTTGCTCCAGGTTGGCCTGGTGCACGGCTTCCACGTAGTTGCGGCTGGTTTCGGCGCGGAACGGCATGCCGCCGTCGAGCCAGGCGGCCACCACCGGTTGGCGCCCGGCGTACAGGTCGCGGCCAAAACCGGGCGGAATCTCCAGTGCCAGTTTGATTTCCGAGCGCTGCAGCCGCTGATGCAGTTCGCGGCTGTCGCGGATCGGCGCCTGTTCGGCGAAATAGCGTGAGCCTCGGAAGGCTTCGAGGTAGGCGCGGCTTTGCGGGCTTTGATCCTGGTCGTGCACGGCGAAGGCAAGGTTTTCTACATCCAGTGAAATGCCGTAGCCGAAAATCACCATCATGAACAGTGCACCCAGCAAGGCGAAGGCCAGGCGTACCTTGTCGCGCAGCAGTTCCTTGCCTTCTCGGCTGGCCACCGCCAGCAGGCGGCGCAGGCTGAAGCCTTGGCGCAGTGGTGGGGCAGGCGAAGCTGCTTGCTCCAGTACGGTGTTATCCGTGGTTTGCGGCGCGAGCTCCTGGGCTTGTTCCAGGCACCGCACGAAAGCGTCCTCCAGGGTTTCGCCCTGGTACTGGCGCTGCAAGGCCTCCGGCGTGTCGCAGGCCAGTACCCGCCCGGCGTGCATCAGCGAAATACGGTCGCAGCGCTGGGCTTCGTTCATGAAGTGGGTGGAGAGGAAAATGGTCACGCCTTGCTCGCGGGACAGCTCTACCAGCAGGCGCCAGAAGTCGTCGCGGGCGGCCGGGTCGACGCCGGAAGTCGGTTCGTCGAGGATCAGCACTTCAGGGCGATGCAACACCGCCACGGCCAGCGACAGGCGCTGGCGCAGGCCAAGGGGCAGTGCGCCAGACGGTTGGTCGGCGATGGCGGCGAGGTCGAAGCGATTTATCAGCTCATCGATGCGCTGGGCGCTCTGGGCTTTGGGCAAGTCGAACAGGCGGGCATGGAGGGCCAGGTTCTGCCGGGTGCTGAGCTCGCCATACAGCGAGAAGCTCTGTGACATGAAGCCGACCCGCTTGCGCGTGGCCAGGTCACTGGCATCCACCGGGCGCCCCAGCAGGCTGGCGCTGCCCTCGCTGGCAGGCATCAGGCCGGTGAGCACTTTCATGGTGGTGGTCTTGCCGCAGCCGTTGGAGCCGAGGAAGCCGAAGATCTCCCCACGGCCAATGGCGAAACTGACCTTGTTCACCGCTGTGAAGTCGCCAAAGCGCAGGGTCAGGTTGTGCGCCTCGATGGCGACCGGGCCATCCGTGGCCTGGCGCGGTGGAATGCTCAGGGGTTGATGCTGCGCCTTGCCCGCGCCCTGGTAGTGGGTGAAGGCGTCGTCCAGTTTGCCACTGGGGGTGACTGCGGCCAGTTCGTGGCTGGCGCCTGCGGCCAGCAGGCGGCCGCCATCGAGCATCAGGCAATGCTCGAACTGTTCGGCTTCTTCCATGTAGGCGGTGGCCACCAGCAGGGTCAGTTGCGGGCGCTGCGCGCGAACCTGTTCGACCAGTTCCCAGAAACGCCGCCGCGACAGCGGGTCGACGCCGGTGGTCGGCTCGTCGAGGATCAGCAGGTCTGGTTCGTGGATCAGCGCGCAGCACAAGCCCAGCTTCTGCTTCATGCCGCCCGACAGCTTGCCGGCCGGGCGCTCGGCAAAGCGCTGCAGGTCGGTGGCCTGCAGCAAGTTGGCCATGCGCTGCTCGCATTCGCGGCGGCCCAGGCCGAACAGCGTGGCGAAAAAGCGGATGTTCTCGCTGATCGACAGCTCTGGGTACAGGTTGTTGCCTAGTCCCTGCGGCATGAATGCCACTTTCGGGTACAGCGCTGCGCGATGGCGCCGTTGGCGGATCGAGCCGCCCAGCACCTGCAGTTCACCCTGCTGCAGGCGTTTGACGCCGGCGATCAACCCCAGCAGAGTGGACTTGCCGGCGCCATCTGGGCCAATCAGCGCGCAGCGGGTGCCCGCAGGCAGGCTGAAACCCAGGGTGTGCAGGGCCGTCAGGTCGCCGTAGCGGTGGCTGATGCCATCGGCCAGCAGTGCCGGGGCGTTCATTGCAGGTTGGCCGGCCAGTCCACCTCGGCCGTGCGCACATAGCCGGCGCCTGGCATGCCAGGTTTAGCCTGTGGCACGACACCTGGGTCGGTCAGGCGGAGTTTGACCCTGAACACCAGCTTTTGCCGCTCGTCGCGGGTCTCCACCTGTTTGGGCGTGAACTGGGCCTTGGCTGCGACAAAAGCCACTTTGGCCGGCAGGGCGCGTTCGGGCAGGGCGTCGAGCACGATGCGCGCCTGGTCGCCCACGGTCAGCTGGCCGCTGGTGGAGGCCGGCAGGTACAGGTTCATGTACTGGTCGCTGGGGTCGATCAGCATCAGCACTCGGCCGCCGGCACCCAGCACCTCACCGGGTTCAGCCAGGCGCAGCTGGATGATGCCGTCGATGGGCGCTCGCAGGCTGCTGTCGTCGATTTCACTGGTGAGCTGGGCCACCTGGGCTTCGGCGGCGCCGATGGCGGCCTTGATCGCTGCAAGCTGGGCGCGGGCGGCGACTACCGCTGCGTTGGCCGTGTCGAAGCGCGCCTGCTGTTGATCGAGCAACTGTTGGCTGGCGTACTTGCGCTGGAAGATCTCGCGCACGCGCTTGAGCTCCTGGCTGGCCAGCAGCAGTTCGCTCTGGCGCAGTTGCACGCTGGCCTGGGCGGCGGCGTAGTTCTCCCGGGCGCGCAGCACTTCGGCTTCGGCCTGGCTGCGTTGGGCTTCCATGGTGCGGGTGTCGATACGCGCCAGCAGTTGGCCGCGGGTGACCTTGTCACCTTCGTCGACCAGCACTTCGGCCAGGCGGCCTGGGATTTTGCTGGCGATTTGTACTTCGGTGGCTTCAAGGCGGCCGTTGCCCATGCTCAGGCCTTCGGGCAACTGGTCGTGGAGCGACTTCCAGTACCCCAGCCCGCCAGCTGCGGCGAGCAGGGCGATTAGCGCGGTGGCGAAAATTCTGGGGGCGTATCGGTTCATCGTTCTGCATCCTTGCGGTCATGCACAGCACATCATGGCCTGCGGCCACGGGTGGCGTGTTGATATCGGTCAAACCCTTGACCTTAGCTACACATTTAGCGCAACGCGACAATCACCGCCCATTGTTCGGGCGTTACCGGCATTACCGACAGGCGGCTGCCTTTTTGCACCAGTGGCAACTCGGCCAGGCCGGCCTGCTGTTTCAGCCAGCCCAGTTCCAGCACCCGTGGCAGGGTTTGCACATGGGCTACATCCACCGCGCTCCACGGGTTTTTGTCGGCGGTGGCCTTGGCATCGTAATAGTGGCTTTGCGGGTCCAGCGCGGTCGGGTCCGGATAGGCCGCGCGGGTAATTCTGGCAATGCCGGCGATGCCCGGCTGCGGGCAACTGGAGTGATAGAAGAAAAACTCGTCACCCTCGCTCATGGCCCGCAGAAAATTACGCGCCTGATAGTTGCGCACGCCGTCCCAGCGCGCTTCGCCCAGGCGGCCGAGGGCTTCGATGGAAAGCTCGTCGGGCTCGGATTTCATCAGCCAGTAGGCCATGGATGCTGCTCCTGAAAAGGTTTGAAATAACCTGTTGCACGAAACCGACAGCCGGTTGGCGTCAAGGTTTGCGTGTGGACGCAGGTTGTCGGAAAATGCGCCCCGTTTAAAGCGCTATGCGCCGGCGGTGCCCAGAAAACCGCCGAGCACTGAACAGTTTGCCTGGGGGGCAATCTTCGATGAATCAACGTAAAAAGCCGGATCTGCTGTGGATCCTGGTGTTCATTTTTGGCCTGGGTGTGGTCACGACCGGTTATGCGCAAGGGTTCTGGGAGCGCAAGCTGGACAACGCCTATCAGATGCCGGTCGACGCCGGCCAGCCGCAACGTTGATGCCCCCGCTGGTGCCGCTCAACGCGGCGCCAGGTACCAGCCACGGTCCGAGACCGTGCCCTGCAGCGGTACATCCCAGCTGGCCTGCGCCAGTCGCTCGACCTTCTGGCATTCATGCGCCAGCCCCAACAGCAACGGTTTTTTCCAGGTCTGCCGACGCGCCTGGTAGGCCAGGCTGCGATCATAAAAGCCACCGCCCATGCCCAGGCGCCCGCCCACTTCATCAAAACCGACCAGCGGCAGCAGGATCAGGTCCAGCGCCCAGATCGGCCGTTGGCGTTTGCGGTCAGTGACCGGCTCGGGAATACGGAAGCGGTTGGGCTTGAGCTTTTCACCCTGCTCGAAGCGCTGGAACACCATGCGCGTGCGCGGCCAGGCGTGCAACACCGGCAGGTAGGTGCGCTTGCCGCGACGCTGGGCTTCGCGCAGCAGTAGGCAGGGGTCGATTTCGCTGTCGTTGGGCAGGTACAAGGCAATGTGGCGTGCGCGGCGGAACAAGGGGTGTTGCGCCAGCTGGCGGTACAGGCCGAGGGTGGCCTGGCGTTGCTGGGCAGGGGTAAGGGCGCGGCGGGCATTGCGAAGCAGACGACGGAGCTGGGGACGGGTGAGCGGCGCAGTGTCGGTCATGGCACGAGCTATCCCAGGTGTGCTGGCCAACCTCTGGGCGGTCGGCCAAAACGAATTGCCCGCCGGGGGGCGGGCAAGAGAATTCAGGCTCCCCGATAAGACCGCTATCGGTGTAGCCCTTGAACCCGAAAGTTCAAGGTGGAGATTGCAGGGGGCGTTAAGGCTTTCCGTCGGGCGGACATGCACACCGGCCCCAGCGTGCAACCCCCGTGGTTGTGCGTATCGGCTCAGGGACATAACCGACTGGCGCATCCCCCAGGGAGTGGCGCCAGTATACCAATCTCAGCCGATTTTGGTATCCGTGTCGTCGGACAAAGCCTTGTCTACCCGATCCAGCAGGTCGCGCACCTGTTCGCGGTTGGTGCCGGTGACCGGCGCGTCGTTGCGATCTTCCTGGCGGTGCAGCATTTCGTGGGTAATGTTCAACGCCGCCATTACCGCGATGCGGTCGGCACCGATCACCTTGCCGCTGCTGCGGATCTCGCGCATCTTGCCGTCCAGGTAGCGCGCGGCGCTGACCAGGTTGTTGCGCTCTTCCGGCGGGCAGATGATCGAGTACTCCTTGTCGAGGATCTGCACGGTGACGCTATTGCTTGAACTCATGAGTCTTGCTCCAGAGCCTTGAGGCGTAAAATCATCGACTCGACTTTGCGCTTGGCGATCTCGTTTTTTTCGATGAGGTGGGCGCGCTCTTCGCGCCAGGATTTTTCCTGCGCTAATAGGAGTGCATTTTGCCGTTTTAGTTGCTCGACGCGTTCGATCAGCAACTCGAATCGGCTCATCAGTGCCTGCAGGTCGTTCTCTTGCGTGGGTTGCACTCGATTCGCTCCGTCGTTGAGTCACCTGGCGATGATGCCTCTCCCTGGGCGGCAACGGCCAGTGCCGATGGTCTTGGCGCGCCTGCCGGTGCTAGGATACAAGGTCTCCATTCTAGTCATTGCGCCGTCTGGCGCCTAGCTGCCCATGCCCAATACTCAATCGCCCTACATCGCCTTCGCCATGCTGCTTTCCAGTAATGGCCACCCTGTCACCCCTGCCGAACTGCACGGCCTGCTGATCGGCCGCAGCTGTGCCGGCGCCGGCTTCGATGCCGATGCCTGGCTGGCCGATGCCGCCCAACTGCTGGAAACCGAGCCGGGTGACACCGTGCGCAACGCCCTGATCGGCCTGCAGGAAATGGTCAAGGGCGAGCTGACCAGCGACGACATGGCCATCGTCCTGCTGCTGCCTTCCGACGACGCTGCCCTGAGCGACCGCGCCACCGCGCTGGGCCAGTGGTGCCAAGGCTTCATTACCGGTTTCGGCCTGAATGCCGGTGGCAAGGACCTGTCCGACGAGGCCAAGGATGTGCTGCAGGACCTGGTGGCCATTTCCCAGGTACAAGAAGCCCTCGAAGAGTCCGAAGACGGCGAGAGCGACTACATGGAAGTCATGGAGTACCTGCGCGTGGCACCTCTGTTGCTGTTCTCCGAGCTGGCCAAGCCGGCCGCACCCGCGCCCAAGCCATCGCTGCACTGATCAACCGGGGGAAGTCTGCCCATGAGCCACATACCCAAGGCCGAGTATGCCCGTCGGCGCAAGGCGCTGATGGCGCAGATGGTCCCCAACAGCATCGCCATTCTGCCCGCCGCTGCGGTTGCCATCCGCAACCGTGACGTCGAGCACGTGTACCGCCAGGACAGCGACTTCCAGTACCTCAGCGGCTTCCCGGAGCCTGAGGCGGTGATTGCGCTGATACCGGGGCGCGAGCATGGCGAATATGTACTGTTCTGCCGTGAACGCAACCCCGAGCGCGAACTGTGGGACGGCCTGCGGGCCGGCCAGGAAGGCGCGGTGGGCGATTTCGGCGCCGACGATGCCTTCCCCATTACCGACATCGATGAGATCTTGCCGGGCCTGATCGAAGGCCGTGAGCGGGTCTACAGCGCCATGGGCAGCAACCCCGAATTCGACCGCCGGCTGATGGACTGGATCAACGTGATCCGCTCCAAGGCACGCCTGGGCGCCCAGCCACCGAACGAGTTCGTTGCGCTGGATCATCTGCTGCACGACATGCGCCTGTATAAATCGGCGGCGGAAGTGAAGGTGATGCGCGCGGCCGCAGACATTTCGGCGCGGGCCCATGTGCGGGCCATGCAGGCCTGCCGGGCCGGGCTGCACGAATACAGCCTGGAAGCCGAGCTGGACTACGAATTCCGCAAGGGCGGGGCGAAGATGCCGGCCTACGGCTCGATCGTCGCGGCCGGGCGCAATGGCTGCATCCTGCACTATCAGCAGAACGACGCGCCGCTCAAGGATGGCGACCTGGTGCTGATCGACGCTGGCTGCGAAATCGACTGCTACGCCAGCGACATCACCCGCACCTTCCCGGTCAGCGGGCGCTTTTCGCCCGAGCAGAAGGCCATCTACGAGCTGGTGCTCAAGGCCCAGGCGGCGGCGTTTACCGAAATCGCCCCCGGCAAACACTGGAACCACGCCCATGAGGCGACCGTACGGGTGATCACCGCTGGCCTGGTGGAGCTGGGCTTGCTGGAAGGGGATGTGCAGACGCTGATCGACAGCGAGGCCTATCGCGCCTTCTACATGCACCGCGCCGGGCACTGGTTGGGCATGGATGTGCACGACGTGGGCGACTACAAGGTGGGCGGCGAATGGCGGGTGCTGGAACCCGGCATGGCGCTGACCGTGGAGCCGGGGATCTACATTGGCGCCGACAATCAGGCCGTGGCCAAGAAGTGGCGCGGCATTGGGGTAAGGATCGAGGACGACGTGGTGGTGACCAGGCAAGGTTGTGAAATCCTGACTTCGGGCGTGCCGCGCACGGTTGCCGAGATCGAGGCGCTGATGCAGGCCGCCCGCAAGGACGCGGCATGAACCGGGTAAACCTGGCGATCATCGGTGGTGGCCTGGTGGGTGCAAGCCTGGCCTTGGCGCTGCAGGCAGGGGCCAAGGCGCGTGGCTGGAAGATCCTGCTGATCGAGCCGTTCGCTCCCGGCGACAGCTTTCAGCCCAGCTACGATGCGCGCTCGTCGGCGTTGTCATTCGGCACCCAGCAGATCTATCAACAACTTGGCCTGTGGCAAGCCATCGGCCGCCGCGCCGAGCCGATCCGGCAGATTCACGTATCCGACCGTGGCCGCTTTGGCGCCACCCGCCTGGATGCCCTGGAAGAGGGAGTCCCGGCGCTGGGTTACGTGGTGGAGAACGCCTGGCTCGGGCAGTGCCTGTGGCAAGGGCTGGACAGCGAGGTGGTGAGCTGGCGCTGCCCGGCGGAAGTGACCGCGATGCAGGCCATCGAAGGCGGTTACCGCCTGCGGCTCAACGATGACACCCAACTGGAATGCGACCTGGCGGTACTGGCCGACGGTGGCCGCTCCGGCCTGCGCGAGCAGCTGGGTATCCATGTGCGCCACACGCCTTACCAGCAGAGTGCGTTGATCGCCAACATCACCCCGGGTGAAGCCCACGGTGGCCAGGCTTTCGAGCGCTTCACCGAAGAGGGCCCCATGGCCCTGCTGCCGCTGCCGGAAAACCGCTGCGCATTGGTGTGGACCCGTCAGGGCATGGATGCACGGCGTCTGGCTGACATCGACGAGCGCAGCTTCCTGCGCGAGCTGCAGGGAGTGTTCGGCTATCGCCTGGGCGCGCTGCGCCAGGTGGGCGCACGGCACCTCTACCCGCTGTCGTTGATCGAGGCCCAGGAGCAGGTACGGCCGCACCTGGTGGTGCTGGGCAATGCAGCGCACAGCCTGCACCCCATCGCCGGCCAAGGCTTCAACCTGTCGCTGCGTGACGTGCAGTCGCTGGCCGAAGCGTTGCTGGCCGGCCCGCAGCAGCCTGGCGACCTGACCACGCTGCAGGCTTATCACCAGCGCCAGCGCCTGGACCAGGCCATGACCATTGGCTTCTCCGACCAGGTCACCCGCCTGTTCGGCAGCAACCAGCCGCTGCTGGCCGCCGGGCGCAACCTTGGCCTGCTCGGGCTCGACCTGTTGCCACCGGCAAAAAGCTGGTTCGCCCGCCAGGCCATGGGCCTGGGCACCCGCCCTGATTCGCGGGGCCAGGCATGAGCAACCCGCGTAAACTGGCACGACGGGCGCGCATGCTGCGCTGGCTGCTGAACCTTTACCCACCGTACCTGGGCGCCGGTATCCGTGTGCAGCACATCAGCCCGGACCTGCGCAGCGTCAAGGTGGCGATGAAACTGACGCGCTGGAACCGCAATTACGTCGGTACCCAGTTCGGTGGCAGCCTGTATGCCATGGTCGACCCGTTCTACATGCTGTTGTTGATCGAGCAGCTGGGGCGCGACTACATCGTCTGGGACAAGGCCGCCAGCATCGATTTCATCTCGCCGGGCAAAGGCCCGGTGTATGCCGAATTCCACGTCGATGATGCGCTGCTGGCCGACATCCGCCAGCAGACCGCCACCGGCAAGAAGTGCCTGCCGCGTTTGCAGGTCGATATCCGCGATGGTGCCGGCGAGCTGGTGGCGCGGGTCGATAAAACCCTATACGTGCGGCTCAAGCCGCAAGCGAGGCAGGCGTAAGGCATGGAAATGCGCGCAGATCTGTTGATTGTCGGTGCCGGTATGGTCGGCAGCGCCCTGGCCCTGGCGTTGCGCCACAGTGGCCTGCAAATCCTGTTGGTCGATGGTGGCCCGCTGACGGTCAAACCCTTCGACGCCCAGGCCCCGTTCGAGCCGCGTGTCAGCGCGCTGTCGGCGGCCAGCCAGCGCATCCTCGAGCGTCTTGGCGCCTGGGAAGGCATTGCCCAGCGGCGTGCCACGCCGTACACCGACATGCAGGTGTGGGATGGCAGTGGAACCGGGCAGATTCACTTCTCGGCGGCCAGCGTGCATGCCCAGGTGCTCGGCCATATCGTCGAGAACCGGGTGGTGCAGGATGGCCTGCTGGAGCGCCTGCATGACAGCGACATCGGCCTGCTGGCCAATGCGCGGCTGGAGCAATTGCGCCGCTCTGGCGATGAGTGGCTGCTGACCCTGGCCGATGGCCGGCAACTGCGTGCTCCGCTGGTGATCGCCGCCGACGGCGCCAATTCGGCGGTGCGGCGCCTGGCTGGCTGCGAAACCCGCGAGTGGGATTATCTACACCATGCCATCGTCACCAGTGTGCGCTGCAGTGCCGGGCACCAGGGTACGGCCTGGCAGCGCTTCACCGATGAGGGGCCGTTGGCTTTCCTGCCGTTGGTCCGCGATGGCCAGCAGGATTGGTGCTCGATTGTGTGGTCGACTACCCCGGAACATGCCGAGCAGTTGATGGCGCTGGATGAAGCGGCCTTCCTGCAGGCCCTGGAACGTGCCTTCGAGGGGCGCCTGGGCCATGTGCTGCAGGCCGACCCTCGGGTGTGCGTGCCGCTGCGCCAGCGTCACGCCAAGCGCTATGTGGATGAGGGCCTGGCCTTGATCGGCGACGCTGCGCACACCATCCACCCGTTGGCGGGGCAGGGTGTGAATCTGGGCTTCCTGGATGCCGCGGTGCTGGCCGAGGTGCTGGTCAATGCTTGCGAGCGTGGCGAGCGGTTGGCGGATGTGAAGGTGTTGAGCCGTTACGAACGGCGGCGCATGCCGCACAACCTGGCGTTGATGGCGGCCATGGAAGGGTTCGAACGGTTGTTCCAGGCTGATCCGCTGCCGTTGCGCTGGTTGCGAAATAGTGGGTTGAAACTGGTGGAGAAGATGCCGGAGGCCAAGGCGGTGTTTGTGCGCCAGGCGCTGGGTTTGAGTGGGGACCTGCCGGATTTGGCCAAGGCTTGAGATTGCTGGGGCCGCTTTGCGGCCCATCGCGACACAAGGCCGCTCCTACAGGGATATCACAAGGCCAGAGGTCACTCGGGCCCTGTAGGAGCGGCCTTGCGTCGCGATGGGCTGCGCAGCAGCCCCCTCTGCAACATCCGGTAACGGCTAGGTAGATGAGCCAGAAAATGGGATTCACTACCATTTGCACCTCTCAAACGATCCGAGGAGTGCTTCACATGTTGCCACGCAAGCCCCTACTGGCCGCTCTGGCCCTGACCCTGTTCGGCGGCACCGCCCAAGCAGCGGACGAAGTGGTGGTGTACTCCTCGCGCATCGACGAGCTGATCAAGCCGGTGTTCGATGCGTATACCGCCAAGACCGGGGTCAAGATCAAGTTCATCACCGACAAGGAAGCCCCGCTGATGCAGCGCATCAAGGCCGAGGGCGACAACGGCGTGGCCGACCTGCTGCTGACCGTCGATGCCGGCAACCTGTGGCAGGCCGAGCAGATGGGCATTCTGCAGCCAATCAAGTCCGACATCATCGACCAGAACATTCCGCCGCAGTACCGCGCCTCGTCCCATGACTGGACCGGCCTGAGCCTGCGCGCTCGCACCATCATCTACTCCACCGAGCGGGTCAAACCCGAGGAGTTGAGCACCTACGAAGCCCTGGCTGACAAGCAGTGGGAAGGCCGCCTGTGCCTGCGCACCGCGAAGAAAGTGTACAACCAGTCGCTGACCGCCACCCTGATCGAAACCCACGGTGAGGCGAAGACCGAGCAAGTCGTCAAAGGCTGGGTCAACAACCTGTCCACCGATGTGTTCTCCGACGACAACGCGGTGATCCAGGCCATCGAGGCCGGCCAGTGTGACGTGGGTGTGGTCAACACCTACTACTACGGCCGCCTGCACAAGCAGAACCCGAACCTGCCGGTGAAGATCTTCTGGCCCAACCAGGGTGATCGTGGGGTGCACGTGAACCTGTCGGGTATTGGCCTGACCAAGCATGCACCGCACCCGGAAGCCGCGAAAAAGCTGGTGGAATGGATGACGGGTGAAGAAGCGCAGAAGCTGTTCGCCGACATCAACCAGGAGTTCCCGGCCAACCCGAAGGTCAAACCATCGGATGAAGTGGCTGCGTGGGGCAGCTTCAAGGCCGACAGCATTCCAGTGGAAATCGCTGGCAAGCGCCAGGCTGAAGCCATTCGCCTGATGGATCGGGCTGGCTACAACTAAGCGCCAGGCTTTATCCTTCCGGGGCCTATCAGGGCCCTTTCGCGGGCACGCCCGCTCCCACAGGAACTGCACAGGATTCAAGCATCCTGCGGCCCCTGTGGGAGCGGGCATGCCCGCGAACGACCGCCGAGCGGTCGCAAATCAGCCACAGAGACAGTCAACTTGCCCCACACCCCCCAACGCCGCTGGTACTTACCGGTCTCCTTGATCGCCGCCCTGGTGCTGCTGCCCCTGAGCGTGCTGCTGCTGTCCTGGCAATCGATTGATCTGCAGATCTGGTCGCACCTGCTCGACACCCAGATGACTCGCCTGCTCGGCAATACCCTGACGCTGGTGGTGGGTGTAGGCATCGGCGTCACCGTGCTGGGCGTCAGCCTCGCCTGGCTCACCAGCCTCTGCGAGTTCCCCGGTCGGCGCTGGCTGGACTGGGCGCTGATGCTGCCGTTCGCCATCCCGGCCTATGTACTGGCGTTCGTCTTCGTCGGCCTGCTGGACTTCGCCGGGCCGGTGCAAAGCGCCCTGCGTGAAGTGTTCGGGCCAATGCGCCTGCCTCGGGTGCGTTCCACCGGCGGGGTGATCATCGTTTTGGTGCTGGTGTTCTACCCCTATGTCTACTTGCTGGCACGCACGGCGTTCCTGGCCCAAGGCAAGGGCCTGATGGAGGCGGCGCGGGTGCTCGGGCTGTCGCCCCTGCAGGCATTCTGGCGTGTGGCACTGCCCATGGCGCGACCGGCGATCGGCGCCGGCATCGCGTTGGCACTGATGGAAACCCTGGCCGATTTCGGTGCGGTGGCGGTGTTCAACTTCGACACCTTCACCACTGCCATCTACAAGACCTGGTACGGCTTCTTCAGCTTGTCCAGTGCAGCCCAACTGGCCAGCCTGCTGCTGTTGGCCGTCATGCTGGTGCTGTACGGCGAGCGCCGCGCGCGCGGTGCTAGCCGCAGTGGCAACGAACGGCCGCGCGCGCAGGCGCTGTATCACCTGCGTGGGGTCAAGGCGTTGCTGGCCAGTGGTTGGTGCCTGCTGGTGTTCGCCTGCGCTTTTGTCATCCCACTGCTGCAACTGTTGGTGTGGTTCTGGCAGCGCGGTCGGCATGACCTGGACGAGCGTTATGTCGGCCTGGTGCTGCACACCCTGTACCTGGGCGGCATGGCGGCGCTGGTCACGGTATGCGTGGCACTGCTGCTGGCCTTTGCCCGGCGCCAGGCGCCGACCGGCGGTATTCGCGCCGGGGTTGGCCTGGCCAACCTGGGGTATGCCTTGCCCGGTTCGGTGTTGGCGGTGTCGATCATGCTGGCCTTCAGTTACCTCGACAACCACCTGGTCATCCCGCTGTCCAGCTGGCTGGGCGGGGCCGGCAAGCCGCTGCTGCTAGGCAGCCTTTCGGCGTTGCTGCTGGCCTACCTGGTGCGCTTCATCGCAGTGGCTTACGGGCCACTGGAGAGCAGCCTGGAACGCATTCGCCCGTCACTGCCCGAAGCCTCCCGAAGCCTCGGTGTCGGTGGCGCAAGATTGTTTTTCAAGGTGTATCTGCCGCTGCTGGTACCCGGTGCCCTTAGCGCGGCATTGTTGGTGTTCGTCGACGTGCTCAAGGAAATGCCGGCCACCTTGCTGATGCGACCGTTCGGCTGGGACACCCTCGCCGTGCGGGTATTCGAGATGACCAGCGAGGGCGAGTGGGCGCGTGCCTCGCTGCCAGCATTGACGCTGGTGCTGGTGGGCCTGTTGCCGGTCATCGGCCTGATCCGCCGCTCGGCACGTCGACCCGGTCACAGTCACTGAGGGTGCCAGCTGGCGACCTTGCGGCTACAATGCGCGGCATTCGCGCGGCGGGTACTTACAACAAGAGCTGACGACCCACGTCATCGACCGCCGCCGCTTCGCCACGCCCGGAAGGAGAAACCCATGGGACAGCGCACGCTTTTGTATGACCTGCATCTGGCGCTAGGCGCCAAGACGGTCGATTTCGGTGGCTGGGACATGCCCCTGCACTATGGCTCGCAGGTCGAGGAGCACCATCAGGTGCGCAGCGACTGCGGCGTCTTCGATGTTTCCCATATGACCGTGATCGATGTCGACGGCACCGATGCCACCGCTTGGCTGCAGCGTTTGCTGGCCAACGACGTGGCCCGCCTCGACGACGTCGGCAAGGCACTGTACAGCCCGCTGCTCCACGAGCAGGGTGGGGTAATCGACGACTTGCTCGTCTACCGCATGGAAAACGGCTACCGCCTGGTCACCAATGCCGCCACCCGAGCCAAAGTGCTCGACTGGTTAGAGCAGCAGCGGGCCGGTTTCGCCGTGAACTTCCAGCCCCGTCCCGACCTGGCCATCCTCGCCATCCAGGGGCCGCATGCCCGCGAAAAGGTCGCCGCTTTGCTCAGCCCTGCACGCGCGGCCCTGATTCGTGAACTGCGCCCGTTCGAAGGCGTCGCCGAAGGTGACTGGTTCATTGCCCGCACCGGGTACACCGGTGAAGACGGCCTGGAGATCATCTTTCCAGGCGATCAAGCAGTGGCCTTCTTCAACGACCTGGTCGGCGCCGGCATTGCCCCGAGCGGCCTTGGCGCCCGCGATACGTTGCGCCTGGAAGCCGGCATGAACCTGTACGGCCAGGACATCGACGAAAACCACACTCCGCTCACTTCCAACCTGGGCTGGAGCATCGCCTGGGAGCCCGCCGAGCGCGACTTCATCGGCCGTGCCGGCCTGTTGGCGGAAATCGAGCGCGGTGTGCAGGAGAAACTGGTCGGTCTGGTGCTGGAAGAGCGCGGCGTGCTGCGTGCCCACCAGGTGGTGCGCGTAGCCGGGATTGGCGAAGGGGAGATCACCAGTGGTAGTTTCTCACCTACGCTGAGCAAGTCCATTGCCCTGGCGCGCGTACCCATGGCGACCGGTGACCGGGCCGAGGTGGAAATTCGCGGCAAATGGTACCCGGTGCGGGTGGTCAAACCGACCTTCGTGCGCCACGGCAAGATCCTGATCTGAACAATTATCAACCGGCGGGCGTACCGCTGAGCCAATCGAGGAATTCAAGACATGAGCAATATCCCCGCCGACCTGCGTTTTGCCGAAAGCCATGAATGGGCTCGCCTGGAAGCCGACGGCAGCGTGACCGTGGGTATCAGCGACCACGCCCAGCAAGCCTTGGGTGACGTGGTGTTCGTCGAGTTGGCCGAAGTCGGCAAGGTATTCGCCGCTGGCGACGCTGCCGGCGTGGTCGAGTCGGTCAAGGCCGCTTCGGACATCTACGCCCCGATCGGTGGCGAAGTGATTGCCGTCAACGAAGAACTGGCCGACAGCCCAGAGCAGCTCAACGAAGAACCGTACGGCGCGTGGATCTTCAAACTGAAGCCAAGCGACAAGGCCGAGCTGGACAAGCTGCTGGACGCTGCTGGTTACGCAGCAGCTATCGGCGAGTAACACCGCGTCGCCTGCTTCGCGGCTTTAGCCGCGAAGAGGCCAGGCCTGTGAGCAAGTTTCCCCGCAGAATCGGCAATCCCTTCCTAGACTTGTAAGTCTCCATGAGACCCGGTCTAGGAAGAGAGCGTCGTCATGTCCCAGTCGCCATCCCTGCATCAACTGCAAGAGCTCAACCCTTTCCTGCGTCGCCACCTGGGCCCCGATGCCGCCGAGCAGCAGGCCATGCTCAAGGTGCTGGGCGTCGCCAGCCGCAACGAGCTGATCGAGCAGACCGTACCGCCTGACATCCGCCTCAATCGCCCCCTCGACCTGCCGGCGGCGCTGGACGAACAGGCCGCCCTGGCCAAGCTCGCCGGTTACGCCGAACAGAACCAGGTGTGGACCAGCCTGATCGGCATGGGCTACCACGGCACCATCACCCCCACGGTCATCCTGCGCAACGTGCTGGAAAACCCCGGCTGGTACACCGCCTACACGCCCTACCAACCGGAAATTGCCCAGGGCCGGCTCGAGGCGCTGCTGAACTTCCAGCAGATGGTCATCGACCTCACCGGCCTGGCCCTGGCCAATGCCTCGCTGCTCGATGAAGCCACCGCCGCCGCCGAGGCCATGGCCCTGGCCAAGCGGGTGGCGCGCAACAAGAGCAACGCGTTCTTCGCCGACGAACACTGCCACCCGCAGACCCTGTCGGTACTCAAGACCCGCGCCGAGGGCTTCGGCTTCGAGCTGATCGTCGATGCTGTGGATAACCTTGCCAATCACGCGGTGTTCGGCGCTTTGCTGCAGTACCCCGACACCCATGGCGAAGTGCGCGACTTGCGCCCGCTGATCGACCAGTTGCACAGCCAACAGGCCCTGGCCTGCGTGGCGGCCGACCTGCTCAGCCTGGTGGTGCTGGCGCCACCGGGGGAACTGGGTGCCGATGTGGTGCTGGGCTCGACCCAGCGCTTTGGTGTGCCGATGGGCTACGGCGGGCCCCACGCGGCCTATTTCGCCTGCCGCGACGACTACAAGCGGGCCATGCCGGGGCGCATCATCGGCGTATCGCGCGACGCCCGTGGTAACACGGCATTGCGTATGGCCCTGCAAACCCGCGAGCAGCATATCCGCCGCGAGAAGGCCAACTCCAACATCTGCACGGC
>NZ_BCBI01000045.1:0-49391 GCF_001320565.1 Pseudomonas sp. NBRC 111132 | reverse complement strand
TTCCTTTCCAAGTTCCAGCCTGATCGCTTGGTCGACGTGGTCAAGCAACGCCTGTTGCTGGATAGCGCCACTGCGTGAACGTTGAGCCGGCCAAGTATAAGCTTGGCTTTTGGCATGACGCGAGGCAGCAGGGATGTTTCTAAGTGAGTTGTATCGATACCCGGTGAAGTCGGGGCGGGCGCAAAGCCTGCAGACCGCAGCCGTGGGGTTGCTGGGCGTGCAAGGCGACCGCCGCTGGATGGTGGTCGAGGAGGAAAACGGACGCTTCCTGACCCAGCGTGCCTGGCCACAACTTGGCCAGATCGACGCGCGCGAAGACGACAGCGGTCAGTTGCTGCTACAGGCCCCTGGGCAGGATCTGTTGCAGGTGCCTGTGCCGCCTGCGGATGACGCCTTGCGCGGCGTGACCATCTGGCGCGATACCCTGCGTGTGCCGGACGCCGGCGATGCCGCGGCGGCCTGGCTGAGCGAGTTGCTGGGTAAAGCCGTACGCCTGGTGCATTGCCCGGAGCCGCGTGCGCGTTACCTGCCCAATGGTTATGGCTTCAACAGTGATCGGGCGGCGTTTCCGGATGGCTTCCCGTTGCTGTTGATTGGTCAGGGCTCGCTGGACGAGCTCAACCGGCGCATCGGCCGGCCCATGGAGATGCTGCGCTTTCGCCCCAACCTGGTGGTGCAGGGGGCAGCGCCGTTTGCCGAGGATGGTTGGAAGCGAATTCGTATAGGCAGCCTGGAATTTCGCGTGCTCAAGCCCAGTGTGCGGTGCATTTTCACCACCATCGATCCGGCTACCGGGGAGCGCAGTGCCGACCGTGAGCCGATGGCGACGCTCAAAACCTTTCGCGAGAAGGAGGGGGATGTGCTGTTCGGGCAAAACCTGGCGGTGGATGGCAGTGGGCGGTTAGAGGTAGGGATGCAGGTAGAGGTTCTGGAATAGCCGTGTTGCCAGCGCCAGCACTGGCCCTTGTAGGCGCGACACCAGGCCGCTCCTGCAAGGGCTGTACAGGCTCTGCAACCCTTACATGTCGTCGAAATACCGCTCATGCCAATCCACCAGCGGCTGTGGCGAATTCAGCTTCTGCCCGTAGATCACCGAATACGACAGCACGTTCTGCACATACTGGCGTGTTTCGTCGAACGGGATCGACTCCACCCATACATCGAAACTCAGGTGCTTGGCGCCTTTGAGCCACTGACGCACGCGCCCGGGGCCGGCGTTGTAGGCCGCCGAAGCCAGCACTCGATTGCCGTTGAATTGGCTGTGTACCTGGCTCAGGTAGGCCGCGCCCAGCTGGATGTTCTTGTCTGGGTTCAGCACTTGCGCGGGTGATGCCAGCGGGATGCTGAACTTGCGCGCGGTCTCTTTGGCGGTGGCCGGCATCAGTTGCATCAGGCCGCTGGCGCCCACCGGTGAGCGTGCGTCTTCCATGAAGGCGCTTTCCTGGCGGGTGATGGCGAATACCCAGCTCGAATGCAGGCCGCGAACTTTGGCCTCGCGTACCAGGGTGTCGCGGTGGGCCATCGGGAAGCGGATGTCCAGGTCGTCCCAGTACTGCGCCTGACTGATGGTACGGATAGCCGGGAAATACCAGCGCAGCTCATAGCCCAGGCGTGCCTGGGCAACCATTTCGTCGCGGGTGAAGTGACGGCTGACGTGGTACCACTCGCGGCGGCCTTCGACGATCTGGCCACGGGCGTGGAATTCCAATGCGCGTTGAATGCCGGGCGTATTGCGCACCTTTTTGACCAGTTGCGGGCTCAGCGGCAATGGCTTGTTGTTCAGTTGGTAAGGCGTCTGTGCCCGGTCGGCGGCCAGGAAACCATAGAAGTCGCGTTCACGCGCCACGGTCTTGTACAGCAGTGGAATCTGCGGGTTGTTTGGCTGTGCCAGCTCCAGGCTGCGAGCCTGCCAGTACTTCCAGCGGCTGCTGCTGGCCAGGTCCTGGGGCAGGCGTTTGGTCAACTCGTAGGCGTCTTCCCAGCGGCCCAGGCGCAGCAGCAGGCGCAGGCGCCATTCGCTGACGGTGTTGTCGCGCAGCTCGGGGTCGTAGCGGGTCATGAGGTCGAGCGCGCGCGGGTCGTAACGACGCGCCAGGGTCAGGCCGATTTCGCGGGCGATGGCCACCTTTTCGTCGCGGGAGAAGTGCATGCGCTGGGCGTAGTCGTCGAGTAGCGCCATGGCTCGCTCCGGGTCCTGCCGGGCCAGGCGACGAAGGCCGAGGCTGACCACGTCGGACATCGCTTCGTTGACCGGGGTGAAGCGTGACGGCTGGTTGAGCAGCTCGGGCTTCTGCGCCACGTCGACCAGCAGGCTCCCCTGCGGGCCGAGGGTAGTCAGGGTTTTGACCAGGTTGTTAGCCAGGCCATAGTTGCGTGCTTGGGCCGCCAGTTTGGTGCGTTCCCAGCGCTTGGCCTCGGTCAGCTGGCCTTCGGCTGCCCACATGCCGAACAGTGTGTCGCAGGCAGCGGGTTGCGACTTGCCGACGTTCCACAGCTTATCGGCGGTGGCGTAGCCTTCGGCGCGCAGGCCGTGGCTGAGCTGGTACTGGCCGTTGAGGCAGTCCAGTTCGGTGAAGTTGAGCTTGGGGTCGTAGTACTTGACGAAGGTGTCCCACTCGCCGCGCTCGGCCAGCCAGCGCAACCAACGCAGCTTCATCCAGTTGGCCTGGGGCAGGTCGCCATGCTTGGCGAGAAAACCTTCGATCTCCTGGTTGCTGGCGCTTTTCAGGCGGGCGGTGAGCTCGTCGTAGGCCAGGTAGGGCGTCAGCGGGTAGTCGCTCAGGGCCTGGGCATAGCGCAGGTAGGGGCCTTTGTCGCCTTTGGCCAGCGCACGCTTGGCCTCGTCATAATACTGGCGTTGCAGGGTCAGGTCGGTGGCCTGCGCCGCGCAGGTGGCGGCGGTAAGCAGCAGGCAGGATGCAATATGTAACAGGCGGCTGCGCATGATACGTCCGGGCAGTTGAACCATGGGGAAGTGACGGCGGAGCCAGCACTGTTGAAAGCTATTGCCTTAGCTTAGCCGTTTGCCGGCGGCGGGTGAAAGCACTGTGCTTGTATCGGGATATTAAGTTCGACCAGATGTCACCTGTCGCTCGCCGGTGGGGCTGGCGGGTGCCGTCGAGGCCCAAGTCAGGTAGAATGCGCGCCCGATTTATGGAGACCAACATGACCCTGCTCAAATTCAGCGATGTGTCCCTCGCATTCGGCGCCATGCCGCTGCTGGACAAAGTGTCCTGGCAGATCGCTCGTGGCGAGCGGGTGTGCATCATCGGCCGCAACGGCACCGGCAAGTCGAGCATGCTGCGCCTGGTCAAGGGCGAGCAGAAGGGCGATGACGGTGAAATCTGGCGTGCCCCTGGCCTGAAGATCGGCGAGCTGCCTCAGGAGCTGCCGGTGGCCGACGAGCGCACGGTGTTCGACGTGGTTGCCGCTGGCCTGGACGGTGTGGGCGAGTTGCTGGCGCAGTTCCATCACCTGAGCATGAACATCCAGGGCGACGAAGACCTGGAAAAACTCATGCACGTTCAGCACGAGCTGGAAGCCCGTGACGGCTGGCGCCTGCAGCAGGTGGTGGAAAGCACCCTGAGCCGCTTGCAGCTGCCGGCCGACAAGACCCTGGCCGAGTTGTCCGGTGGCTGGCGCCGCCGTGTGCTGCTGGCTCAGGCTCTGGTGTCCGAGCCCGACCTGCTGCTGCTCGATGAGCCAACCAACCACCTGGATATCGGCGCCATCGCCTGGCTTGAAGAGGCCCTGCGCGGCTTCAACGGCGCGGTGCTGTTCATTACCCACGACCGTTCCTTCCTGCAGAACCTGGCCACCCGTATCCTTGAGCTGGATCGCGGCGGCCTGATCGACTGGAACGGCGACTACGCCAGCTTCCTGGTGCACAAGGAGGCCGCATTGGCCGCCGAAGAAACCGCCAACGCGCTGTTCGACAAGCGCCTGGCCCAGGAAGAAGTGTGGATTCGCCAGGGTATCAAGGCCCGGCGTACCCGTAACGAAGGCCGCGTGCGTGCACTGAAGGCGTTGCGTGTGGAGCGTGGCGAGCGCCGTGAGCGCCAGGGCAAGGCCAACATCCAGATCGAAGCAGCGGACAAATCCGGCAAGCAGGTGATGGTGCTGGAAAATGTCAGCTTCCATCACAAGGACGGTCCCCTGCTGGTCAAGGATTTCTCCATGGTCCTGCAGCGCCAGGATCGTATCGGTCTACTGGGCGCGAATGGTACCGGCAAGACCACGTTGCTCAAGATGATGCTGGGCGACCTTGAGCCCACCGCGGGCAAAGTGGAGCGCGGTACCAAGCTTGAGGTGGCCTATTTCGACCAGATGCGCCACCAGCTCGACCTGGAAAAGACCGTGATCGACAACCTGGCCGAAGGCCGCGATTTCATCGAGATCGATGGTCAGAACCGCCACGTGCTGAGCTACCTTGGCGATTTCCTGTTCAGCCCCCAGCGTGCGCGCACGCCGGTCAAGGCGCTGTCGGGTGGTGAGCGTGCGCGGCTGCTGCTGGCCAAGCTGTTCAGCAAGCCGGCCAACCTGCTGGTACTCGACGAACCGACCAACGATCTGGATGTGGAAACCCTCGAGCTGCTCGAAGAGGTGCTGTCCAACTACAAGGGCACCGTGCTGATGGTCAGCCACGACCGGGCCTTCCTCGACAACGTCGTCACCAGCACCCTGGTGTTCGAAGGCGAGGGCAAGGTGCGTGAGTATGTGGGTGGTTACGAGGACTGGATTCGTCAGGGCGGCTCGCCGAAACTGCTGGGCGTGACCGAGAGCAAAGGTGGCAAGTCCGCACTCAACAGCGCGGTTGTGGAGAAGGTCGAGGCCAAGCCCGCGCCCGTTGCGGCACCGGTGGTGGAAGAGGCATCGAAAAAGAAACTCAGCTACAAGCTGCAGCGTGAGCTGGAGATGCTGCCAGGGCAGATCGACGAAGTTGAACAGCGCATGGCTGAGGCTCAGGAAGAAGTGAATGCGGCGGGCTTCTACCAGCGGCCGATCGCGGAAACCTCGGCAGTGCTGGCCAACATCGAGAAGCTGCAAGGTGAGCTGGATGCGTTGGTAGAGCGCTGGGCTGAGCTGGAAGGCTGATCGGCGTCAGCCAGATCTGGCCTCCTTGCGGGCAAGCCCGCGAAGAGGCCAGATCTGGTTAAGTCATTCTTTCTTCAGCAGGCGTACCGCCAGCACATCACACGGCGCGCCATGCAGCACGTCATTGGCCGTGGAGCCCAGCAGCAGCGCCAGACCATGACGGCCATGGCTGCCGACCACGATCAGGTCGCAGTTCTGGTCCTTGGCCAGCTGGTGGATTTCCTGGCGCGGTTGGCCGTAGGTCAAGTGGGAGTCGCCGCGCTTGATGTCCGGGTATTTATTGAACAGGCGGTCCATGCGCTCTTTGGCCTGGTCGAACTGCTGCTGTTGCAGTTGCGACAGGTCCATCGGCACGTCACCGCCAAATGCCATGGCCATCGGCTCGACGATGTGCACCAGCGAAACCTTGGCGTTCGAAGGCGCGGCCAGCGCCATGGCGCGCTTGATCACCGGGTCGCATTCTTCGGTCAGGTCGACGGCAACCAGAAGATGTTCGTAGGACATGAGCGGTACTCCTGACAATCGCGATAGAAGAAGTATGGTCGCTTTCGGGCGGGTCTACCGTGAAAAATGGCTAACCAGCTCATTTGCAACGCTTTATGGGATGTACTGATATGACGGTATTGCTGGTGGTGTCAATCCTTGCGCTGATTCTCAGCCCGCTTTCCTGGCTGCGCAGCTCGCGCAAGCAGAGCGAGCAGATGAAGCTGCGCCTGGAGGCGCGGCGCATGGGCCTGGCCATGCAACTGGCGCCGCAGCAGTGGCCGCACTGGCTGGAAAAGGAGCCGCCAAGCCCTTGCCCGCAGTACCACCGGGCCAGGCGCCGTGGGCATGAGGACAGCTTTAGCTTCTGGCAGGTCAGCCCGGGGGTGTGGTGGAACCAGTGGCGCGAACCCTGCGAAGACCCGCGCTTCATGGAGGCGTTGGCGCGCCTGCCGGCGAGCGTCTACAAGGTCGAGGCCGATGCGCGGATGATTGCCTTGTACTGGACCGAACGGGGCGATACGGCTGTATTGCAGGATGTTGCCTACGCCCTCGAAACCCTGGCCTGAGTCCTGCCTTGCTCCCGCAGGGTAGGCGTCACGCGCGATAAACCTGTTCTCAAACGACAAAGCGGCGGCTTGGCAGAACCCTGAAGGGGTGGGGTGCCAAGTCGCCGCTTTGCGTTCTGCTGCGCAGAAAAGGCCAGGCAGGCCGGGTATTCATTCAAGCAAGTGCCAGTGTAGCCGCCCGCGCTTGCCACGCAAGCCGAAAGTTGCAGCACACTGCCAGCGCGTGTGGTCAATCGCTGACATGAATGCTCGGCGATCACTGTCATCATGTTTTGTACCCATCCGATACAAAATGACTGGAAAGTCGCGTTTTCCCCGTGCTCGTGAGCATTTGACAACGCCGATCTTTTCGGAGAATGTGTGCACACCCAAATCAAACGGGCGTATGAATTGAGCGTTTGTATGTCATGACGCCAAGCCATACTTCCGACTAGCGCGCTGACGGGTGTGCCTGGGGCAGGGCAGCTAGGCCTGCTTTTGCTGCAGCGATCGGCGTGTACAGTTCAGCTTCCATATCGTGGAGATCAGTTGATGATTTACGAAGGTAAAGCCATCACGGTTAAGGCTCTTGAAAGTGGCATCGTCGAGCTCAAGTTCGACCTCAAGGGTGAGTCCGTCAACAAGTTCAACCGCCTGACCCTGAACGAGCTGCGCCAGGCCGTCGAAGCCATCCAGGCCGACGCCTCGGTCAAGGGCGTGATCGTCAGCAGTGGCAAGGACGTGTTCATCGTCGGCGCCGACATCACCGAGTTCGTCGACAACTTCAAGCTGCCCGAGGCCGAACTGGTCGCCGGCAACCTGGAAGCCAACCGCATCTTCAACGCCTTCGAAGACCTCGAAGTGCCCACCGTTGCCGCCATCAACGGCATCGCCCTGGGCGGCGGCCTGGAAATGTGCCTGGCAGCCGACTACCGGGTCATGTCCAGCAGCGCCAAGATCGGCCTGCCAGAAGTCAAGCTGGGTATCTACCCTGGCTTCGGCGGCACCGTGCGTCTGCCACGCCTGATCGGCTCGGACAACGCCATCGAGTGGATCGCCGCCGGCAAGGAAAACCGTGCCGAGGACGCCCTGAAAGTGGGTGCCGTTGACGCCGTGGTCGCCCCTGAGCTGCTGCTGGCCGGTGCTCTCGACCTGATCAAGCGCGCCATCAGTGGCGAGCTGGATTACAAGGCCAAGCGCCAGCCAAAGCTGGAGAAACTCAAGCTCAACGCCATCGAGCAGATGATGGCCTTCGAGACCGCCAAGGGCTTTGTCGCCGGCCAGGCCGGGCCGAACTACCCAGCCCCGGTCGAAGCCATCAAGTCCATTCAGAAAGCCGCCAACTTCGGTCGCGACAAAGCGCTGGAAGTCGAAGCCGCAGGCTTTGCCAAGCTGGCCAAGACTTCGGTCGCCGAGAGCCTGATCGGCCTGTTCCTCAACGACCAGGAGCTCAAGCGCAAGGCCAAGGCGCATGACGAAATCGCCCATGACGTGAAGCAGGCCGCCGTGCTCGGCGCCGGCATCATGGGTGGCGGCATTGCCTACCAGTCGGCGGTCAAGGGCACCCCGATCCTGATGAAGGACATCCGCGAGGAAGCCATCCAGCTGGGCCTGAACGAGGCCTCCAAGCTGCTCGGCAACCGCGTCGAGAAGGGCCGCCTGACCCCGGCCAAGATGGCCGAGGCACTCAACGCCATTCGCCCGACCTTGTCCTATGGCGATTTCGCCAATGTCGACATCGTCGTCGAGGCCGTGGTCGAGAACCCGAAGGTCAAGCAAGCGGTACTGGCGGAAGTGGAAGGCCAGGTGAAGGACGATGCGATCCTCGCCTCCAACACTTCGACCATTTCCATCAACCTGCTGGCCAAGGCGCTCAAGCGCCCGGAAAACTTCGTCGGCATGCACTTCTTCAACCCGGTGCACATGATGCCGCTGGTGGAAGTGATTCGTGGCGAGAAGTCCAGTGAAGTGGCGGTTGCCACCACCGTGGCCTACGCCAAGAAAATGGGCAAGAACCCGATCGTGGTCAACGACTGCCCGGGCTTTTTGGTCAACCGCGTGCTGTTCCCTTACTTCGGCGGCTTCGCCAAGCTGGTCAGTGCCGGTGTCGACTTCGTGCGCATCGACAAGGTAATGGAAAAGTTCGGCTGGCCGATGGGCCCGGCCTACCTGATGGACGTGGTCGGTATCGACACCGGCCACCATGGTCGCGACGTAATGGCCGAAGGTTTCCCGGACCGCATGAAGGACGAGCGCCGCTCGGCCGTCGATGCGCTGTACGAGGCCAACCGCCTGGGCCAGAAGAATGGTAAAGGCTTCTACGCCTACGAAACCGACAAGCGCGGCAAGCCGAAGAAGGTCTTCGACGCCACCGTGCTCGATGTGCTCAAGCCGATCGTGTTCGAGCAGCGTGAAGTCACCGACGAAGACATCATCAACTGGATGATGGTCCCGCTGTGCCTGGAGACCGTGCGCTGCCTGGAGGACGGCATCGTCGAAACCGCTGCCGAAGCCGATATGGGCCTGGTCTACGGCATTGGTTTCCCTCCCTTCCGCGGTGGTGCGCTGCGTTACATCGACTCGATCGGTGTTGCCGAATTCGTCGCCCTGGCCGATCAGTATGCCGATCTGGGGCCGCTGTACCACCCGACCGCCAAGCTGCGTGAAATGGCCAAGAACGGCCAGCGCTTCTTCAACTGAGCGGTCAACGAGCTAGAGCGAGAGATTTGATATGAGCCTGAATCCAAGAGACGTGGTGATTGTCGACTTCGGTCGCACGCCAATGGGCCGCTCCAAGGGTGGCATGCACCGTAATACCCGCGCCGAAGACATGTCGGCGCACCTGATCAGCAAGTTGCTGGAACGCAACGGCAAGGTTGACCCGAAAGAAGTCGAGGACGTGATCTGGGGCTGCGTCAACCAGACCCTGGAACAGGGCTGGAACATCGCCCGCATGGCGTCGCTGATGACCCAGATCCCGCACACCTCTGCGGCCCAGACCGTCAGCCGTCTTTGCGGTTCGTCGATGAGCGCGCTGCACACTGCCGCCCAGGCGATCATGACCGGTAACGGTGATGTGTTCGTGGTCGGTGGCGTGGAGCACATGGGGCACGTCAGCATGATGCACGGCGTCGATCCCAACCCGCACCTGTCCTTGCATGCCGCCAAGGCTTCCGGGATGATGGGCCTGACTGCAGAAATGCTCGGCAAGATGCATGGCATCACCCGTGAGCAGCAGGACCTGTTCGGCGTGCGTTCGCACCAGTTGGCCCACAAGGCCACGGTCGAAGGCAAGTTCAAGGACGAGATCATCCCGATGCAGGGCTATGACGAGAACGGCTTCCTGAAGGTGTTCGATTTCGACGAAACCATTCGCCCGGAAACCACCCTCGAAGGCCTGGCGTCGCTCAAGCCGGCGTTCAACCCGAAAGGGGGGACTGTCACGGCCGGTACCTCGTCGCAGATCACTGACGGCGCATCGTGCATGATCGTCATGTCCGGCCAGCGTGCCATGGACCTGGGGATCCAGCCATTGGCAGTGATCCGTTCGATGGCGGTGGCCGGTGTCGATCCGGCGATCATGGGCTACGGCCCGGTGCCTTCGACCCAGAAAGCCCTCAAGCGTGCCGGCCTGACCATGGCCGACATCGACTTCATCGAGCTCAACGAAGCCTTCGCTGCACAGGCCCTGCCAGTGCTGAAAGACTTGAAAGTGCTCGACAAGATGGATGAGAAGGTTAACCTGCACGGCGGCGCGATTGCCTTGGGCCACCCGTTCGGTTGCTCCGGGGCGCGGATTTCCGGCACCCTGCTCAACGTCATGAAGCAAAATGGCGGTACGCTGGGGGTGGCGACCATGTGCGTCGGCCTGGGGCAAGGTATCACCACTGTCTTCGAACGCGTCTGATCGCGTAGCAGGACAGCAGCCGGGGCCATGTGCCCCGGTTTTGTTTTTTTCAGGTTTTTTCAAGAGGGTGTGCAACATGCAGATACAACCAGGCGTATACCGGCATTACAAAGGGCCTGAGTACCGTGTCTTCAGTGTTGCGCGGCACTCCGAAAGCGAAGAGTGGATGGTGTTCTACCAATGCCTGTATGGTGATTACAGCTTCTGGGTGCGCCCCCTTTCGATGTTCCAGGAGTGCGTCGAGGTTGACGGCGAGCAGGTGCCACGCTTTGCTTTGGTCAAGGCCGAAGAAGGGCTGCCTGGGTTGCTGGGCAAGTCGCACGAGTGATCGTCCGAGCTTGACCTCACACTTTTGCCACTATATATAGCGGTGCCGCGTCTGGCACCTGACGTGTTTTTCATCTTCAGATTCAGGAATACTCCGATCCATGGGCAAATCGCTGGTCATTGTGGAATCCCCGGCCAAGGCCAAGACCATCAACAAGTACCTGGGCAACCAGTACGTGGTGAAGTCGAGTATCGGCCATATCCGAGACCTCCCCACCAGCGGTTCGGCCAGCGCGAGCAAAGAGCCGGCCGCCAAGCGTGGCAAGGCCGCGGGTGAGGCTCCGGCCCTTTCGCCGAAAGAAAAAGCTCGTCGCCAGCTGGTAGCGCGCATGGGTGTCGACCCCGACCATGGCTGGAAGGCGAAGTACGAAATCCTGCCTGGCAAGGAAAAGGTGATCGAAGAACTGCGCCGCCTGGCCAAGGATGCCGACACCATCTATCTCGCAACCGACTTGGATCGCGAGGGGGAAGCCATTGCCTGGCACCTGCGCGAGGCCATCGGCGGCGACGACACCCGCTACAAGCGCGTGGTGTTCAACGAAATTACCAAGAAGGCCATTCAGGAGGCCTTCTCGCAGCCGGGCGAGCTGGACATCGACCGGGTCAACGCCCAGCAGGCGCGGCGCTTCCTTGACCGCGTGGTCGGTTACATGGTCTCGCCACTGCTGTGGGCCAAGATTGCCCGTGGCCTGTCCGCTGGCCGTGTGCAGTCGGTAGCGGTCAAGCTGGTGGTGGAGCGCGAGCGTGAAATCCGCGCGTTCATCCCGGAAGAGTACTGGGAGATCCACGCCGACCTCGGCACCGCGAAGAACGCCAAGGTGCGTTTTGAGGTGGCGCGCGAGAAGGGCGAGGCCTTCAAGCCGCTGAACGAAGCCCAGGCCATGGCTGCGCTAGAGAAGCTGAAGGCTTCCAGCTACAGCGTGGTCAAGCGTGAAGATCGCCCGACCAGCAGCAAACCGTCGGCGCCGTTCATTACTTCGACCCTGCAGCAGGCAGCCAGTAACCGCCTGGGCTTTGGGGTAAAGAAAACCATGATGATGGCCCAGCGCTTGTACGAAGCCGGCTACATCACTTACATGCGTACCGACTCGACCAACCTGTCGGCTGATGCCCTGGACATGGCGCGCAGCTACATCGAGCGTGAATTCGGCAAGCAGTACCTGCCGGAAGCGCCGCTGGTATACGGCAGCAAGGAAGGCGCCCAGGAGGCGCACGAAGCGATTCGTCCTTCTGACGTGAATACCCACCCGACCAAGCTCAGTGGCATGGAGCGTGACGCCGAGCGCCTGTACGAGCTGATCTGGCGCCAGTTCCTGGCATGCCAGATGCCGCCTGCGCAGTACCTGTCCACCAGCGTTACCGTGGCTGCCGGTGATTTCGAGCTGCGTGCCAAGGGTCGTATCCTCAAGTTCGACGGTTACACCCGTGTGCTGCCACAGCAAAGCAAGCCGGGCGAAGACGACGTGCTGCCAGAAATGGTTCAGGGTGAAGCGCTAAAGCTGATCCAGATCGACCCGAGCCAGCACTTCACCAAGCCACCGGCGCGCTTCACCGAAGCCAGCCTGGTCAAGGAAATGGAAAAGCGCGGCATCGGCCGCCCATCGACCTACGCGGCGATCATTTCCACCATTCAGGACCGTGGCTATGTGACCCTGCACAACCGCCGCTTCTACTCCGAGAAGATGGGCGATATCGTCACCGAGCGCCTGTCGGAGAGCTTCTCCAACCTGATGGACTATGGCTTTACCGCCGACATGGAAGAGAACCTCGACGACGTGGCCCAGGGCGAGCGTGACTGGAAGAACGTGCTCGACGAGTTCTACGGCGACTTCAGCAAGAAGCTGCAGACTGCCGAGTCCAGCGAAGACGGCATGCGCGCCAACCAGCCGACCATGACCAACATTCCGTGCAAGGAATGTGGCCGGCCAATGATGATCCGCACCGCGTCCACCGGTGTGTTCCTGGGTTGCTCGGGTTACACCTTGCCGCCAAAAGAGCGCTGCAAGGCCACCGTCAACCTGGTGCCGGGCGACGAAATTGCCGCTGATGACGAGGGCGAATCGGAGTCGCGCGTGCTGCTGGGCAAGCACCGTTGCCCGATCTGCGCCACGGCGATGGACGCTTACCTGCTGGATGAGAAGCACAAGCTGCACATCTGCGGTAACAACCCCGATTGCGTTGGCTATGAGATCGAAGAGGGCAGCTACCGCATCAAGGGTTACGAAGGGCCTAGCCTGGAGTGCGACAAGTGCGGCAGCGAGATGCAATTGAAGACCGGTCGTTTCGGCAAGTTCTTCGGCTGCACCAACCCGGCATGCAAGAACACCCGTAAGCTGCTCAAGAGTGGCGAGGCGGCACCACCGAAGATGGACAAGGTGGACATGCCGGAGCTCAAGTGCGAGAAGGTCGACGACACCTATGTGCTGCGCGACGGTGCTTCGGGGTTGTTCCTGGCTGCCAGCCAGTTCCCTAAAAACCGCGAAACCCGCGCGCCGCTGGTGCTCGAGATCGTGCCGCACAAGCATGAGATCGACCCGAAGTACCACTTCCTGTGCGATGCGCCGCAGAAAGACCCAGATGGCCGCCCGGCGGTAATTCGCTACAGCCGCAAGACCAAGGAGCAGTACGTGCAGTCCGAGGTCGATGGCAAGCCGACCGGCTGGAAGGCGTTCTACGACGGTAATGCGTGGAAGGTTGAAGACAAGCGCTGATCGTTTGGCGTTGTAATTGGGGCCGCTCTTCGCGGCCCCAATCATTTATGATGCAGCTATCCGCCTTGCAGCCTCATGGGAGCACACTGAAATGGCCCAGGAACTCTATACCCGCACCAATCAGAAACTGTTTTTTGCCGGTCTCGCCCTGGAATCCATGGCCAAGGCCGAACAAAGCCAGGCCATGAATGCCCAGGGCCTGGTCCAGGCCGAGCGCGAGTCGGCGCTGTTCCATCTGTATGGTGCGCTGCTGGGGCTGTGCCATGAAATTGGTGGCTTCTACCGCTTGCCGGTGGTTGCAGGGGTCGAGCAAGCCCTGGCTGACGACGCCCTGAGCGGCATCGCCATTCCGGAAGTGGCAGAGTTGCTGGAATTGGCTCGCCAGCGTGAAACGTGGCTGGCGCAAATGCTCGGTGCTTATGCCGATTTGTTCCGACCACCGGTCGCCAGGAAAGCGCCGAAAACCGACGTTACCCAACCCCTGATTCAAGCGGTCAATCTCGATGAACCTGAGCCTGCAGCGCTGTCGCGTGCCGAGCTGGAAAGCTGGCGCAACAACCTCAAGGGCTTGGTGAGACGTTTCCGCGACGCGTTGAGTGAGTGCTGATAGCCGCAGCGGCTGGTACAATAACGGCCTTTCGCGGAGAACTGCCATCTATGTCTACGTCTTTTCTGGAAATTGTCGAGTTGCCTGATGGCCGCATCGAACTGCGTCGCGCCGAGGATGAGGGCTCTCTGGTAACCCTGGATTTCTCGGAAGACGCCAAGGTGTTCCTGCAGGGGCAGCATGTGGAAGTGGCCAAGGCCATGCTCAGTGTGGGCGTGCAGATGGCCGGTCGCCTGATGGATGGCGAGCTCGAGCGTGATGAAGGGCCGCGCGTGCTGCACTGAGGGTGCAGCGGCGTATCAAGCTTTTTGAATTACCAGGCAAAGCCTGGACATCAGCCGAGGCGGATGTTCAGGCTTTGTGCGTTTCCGGTGCTGGCTGCGCGCAGAAGTTGCTGGCGTGAGGTGGCGTTGACGTTGCCCAGCCAGCTGACCACAGTGTGACTGAGGCCAAGGCGCAAAGCTTCGCAGGCCAGTTGCAGTGGGCTTTGATTGCTGCGGGGTTGCAGCAGCAGAATACGTTCACGGTTGAGCCCAGCATCGCGTAACCAGGCCTGTGTCAGGCTCGATGGCGGAGCGATCAGGGTCAGCCAGCGGGCCTCATCTTCTTCGCTCAGCTCGCGCAGGACGGGTGCCAGCAGGCTTTGGCAGTGCTCTGGGGCACCGCGTAGCGACAATTCGCTGAAGAGGTCCGGCTGGCTGCTCTTGCGTGCCAGTTCACTGGCTTTCAGGCCAGGTAGCACGGGTTGGGCGAGGAATGCTTCGAACAGGGGCAACTGGGCTTGCTCGGGTGCGTGAATGAACTGCTGCATGACGCCTCCTGGATCAGCGGCGAATGACGCCGACGCTCAAGCCCTCGATCACCAGCTCCTGTTCTTTCAGGTCGACTTCGATGGGGGCGAATTCGGGGTTTTCGGCAAGCAGCCAGACCTTGCTGCCTTCGCGCTTGAAGCGCTTGACGGTGACTTCGTCGCCGATGCGCGCTACCACGATTTGGCCGTTACGCGCTTCGCGGCAGGTGTGTACCGCCAGCAGGTCGCCATCGAAGATGCCGACGTCCTTCATGCTCATGCCGTGTACGCGCAGCAAATAGTCGGCCTGGGGGTGGAAGAAGGCAGGGTTGATGTTGCAGGATTGCTCGATGTGCTGTTCGGCAAGAATCGGCGCGCCAGCAGCAACCCGGCCGATGATCGGCAGGCCGCTTTCTTCGGCTTTGGTTTCCAGGCCAGGAATGCGGATGCCGCGCGAGGCGCCTGGCGTCATTTCGATCGCGCCCTTGCGGGCGAGGGCCTTGAGGTGCTCCTCGGCGGCGTTGGGCGATTTGAAACCCAGCTCCTGAGCGATTTCGGCGCGGGTCGGCGGGAAGCCGTTGTCTTCCAGGCAGCGCTTGATGAACGCGAGAATTTCGGCTTGGCGTGGCGTCAGTTTCAACATGGTGAGCGCTCTGTCTTTTTGTACAGTGACTGGGATTATATACAGTACTGGATGCGCTGCAAGCCAAAAGGCGCAATAAACAGTACAGGTGGCGCTTGCAGCCGGGCGTCTGGCACTTTTAAATGGCGACCGCCCGGTCACCGAGCCTTGACAGAAGCAGGGCTGAAACGTATGTTTCAAACACTTGTTTGTCTGGCGGAGTAGTCGGAGTAGTCATGGCCCAATCGGAAACCGTTGAACGCATTCTCGATGCTGCCGAGCAGCTGTTCGCGGAAAGGGGGTTCGCCGAAACCTCGTTGCGGCTGATTACCAGCAAGGCCGGGGTCAACCTGGCGGCCGTCAACTATCACTTCGGCTCCAAGAAGGCACTGATTCAGGCGGTGTTCTCGCGCTTCCTCGGCCCGTTCTGCACCAGCCTCGAGCGTGAGCTGGAGCGGCGCCAGGCCAAGCCGGAGCACAAGCCGACCCTCGAAGAACTGCTGGAAATGCTGGTAGAGCAGGCGTTGGCCGTGCAGCCGCGCAGCAACAACGACCTGTCGATCTTCATGCGCCTGCTGGGCCTGGCGTTCAGCCAGAGCCAGGGCCACCTGCGGCGTTATCTGGAAGACATGTACGGCAAGGTGTTCCGCCGCTACATGCTGCTGGTCAACGAGGCTGCGCCACGCATTCCGCCACTGGAGCTGTTCTGGCGCGTCCACTTCATGCTTGGTGCTGCGGCCTTCAGCATGTCCGGTATCAAGGCCCTGCGGGCGATTGCCGAGACCGACTTTGGTATCAACACCTCGATCGAGCAGGTGATGCGCCTGATGGTGCCGTTCCTGGCTGCAGGCATGCGCGCCGACAGCGGTGTCACCGACGATGCCATGGCCACTGCGCAGTTGCGCCCGCGCACCAAGATCAGTAGCGCCACAGCCAAGGCCTGAAGGCTGGGCGAGGCAGGGCGCTTCGGCTAAGCTAGCGCTCATGCCCGATCTCGATCTGCTGCACATCTCCCTTGCTGATCAATGCCTGTACGGTTTTGCCCGTGGTCAGCTGCGCGTGCGTGTGCCGGTTTCCACGGCGCGCAACGGTGCCGGTGAGCGCAATGGTTCAGGCTGCACGCCGCGTGGCATGCATCAGGTGCGGGCGAAGATTGGCGCGGGGCTGCCGCTGAATGCGGTATTGGTCGGGCGGCGCTGGGCTGGAGAGGTGTGGTCGCCGGAGTTGCATGCGAAAAATCCAGATCGCGACTGGATCCTCACTCGCATCCTCTGGCTCAGCGGCTGCGAACCCGGTGTCAACCGCCTGGGCGCGGTCGATACGTTTCGCCGCTATATCTACCTGCACGGCACCCCTGACACGGAACCCATGGGCATAGCGTTGTCCCATGGCTGCATACGCCTGCGCAACACCGACTTGCTAAGCCTGTTCGAGCGGGTGCCGGCCCATTGCCCGGTACGTATCGAGCAAGCCGCCTGCCCCCAGTGGGCGTCTCTGAAGTTTTCAATGAAGGATTACCCATGACCGTCAGCCTGCAAGGCTCCCTGATGGTGGATATCGCCGGTAAATGGCTGACCGCCGAAGACCGTCACCTGTTGCGTCAGCCCGAAGTGGCTGGCCTGATCATTTTTGCCCGCAACATCGACAGCCCGCGTCAGGTGCGCGAGTTGTGCGCGTCGATCCGCGCTATTCGCCCCGAGCTGATCCTGGCGGTGGACCAGGAAGGTGGCCGCGTACAGCGCCTGCGCCAGGGCTTTGTGCGGCTGCCAGCCATGCGCGCGCTGGCCGACAATGACAATGCCGAATACCTGGCCGAGCAGTGTGGCTGGCTGATGGCGACCGAGGTATTGGCGGTTGGCCTGGACCTCAGTTTTGCCCCTGTGCTCGACCTGGATCACCAGCGTAGTGCCGTGGTTGGCAGCCGAGCCTTCGAGGGGGACCCGCTGCGTGCCACGCAACTGGCCGGGGCGTTCATTCGTGGTATGAATGCGGCCGGCATGGCGGCCTGTGGCAAGCACTTCCCTGGGCACGGCTGGGCCGAGGCGGACTCGCATGTGGCGATCCCTACCGATGAGCGCAGCCTGGAGCAACTGCGCCAGGCCGACCTGGTGCCGTTCACCCGCCTGAGCGGGCAGTTGGCGGCAGTGATGCCGGCGCATGTCATCTACCCGCAGGTCGATAACCAGCCAGCTGGCTTCTCGCGGCGTTGGCTGCAGGACATCCTGCGTGGTGAGCTGGGCTTTGACGGGGTGATTTTCAGCGATGATCTGTCGATGGCCGGTGCGCATGTGGTGGGGGACGCGGCCAGTCGTATCGAGGCGGCGTTAAGCGCCGGCTGTGACATGGGCCTGGTATGCAATGACCGGGCGGCGGCAGAGCTGGCGCTGAGTGCGGCACAGCGCATGAAGGTCAAGCCGTCGCCGCGGATTGCGCGTATGCGCGGGCAAGGGTTTGCGCGGACCGATTACCGTCAGCAGCCGCGCTGGCTGGAGGCATTGGGTGCGTTGAAGGACGCTCAGCTGGTCGATTGATCGCGCTGGCCTCTTCGCGGGCACGCTCGCGAAGAGGCCGGTACAGGCAGCAGAAGGTGCGGCCTCAACGCCCGCGCTTTCCAGGCAGCGGCGCAAACAGTGCCTCGATTTCTTCGTCGCCAAGCCGCCACTGCCCGGCTTGGCCGCCGTCCAGCAAGCTGGCCGCCAGCGCCGCCTTTTCCTGCTGCAACAGCTGAATCTTCTCTTCCACCGTCCCCCGGGTAATCAGCTTGAACACGAACACTGGCTTGTCCTGGCCAATGCGGTAGGCGCGGTCGGTGGCCTGGTTTTCGCTGGCCGGGTTCCACCAGGGGTCGAAGTGGATCACGGTGTCCGCAGCTGTCAGGTTCAAGCCCACGCCCCCCGCCTTGAGGCTGATCAGGAACACTTCGCTGTCACCCTGCTGAAACTGCCGCACGGGTGTGCGACGGTCGCGCGTGTCGCCGGTCAGCAAGCTGTAGCGGATCTTGCGCTTTTCCAGCTCCTGTTCGATCAGCGCCAGCATCGAGGTGAACTGCGAGAACAACAGCACGCGGCGGCCTTCGCTGAGCAGCTCTTCGAGCATTTCCAGCAGTGCACCCAGCTTGCCCTTGTCGGCCTGGTTGCCTTTGCTTTCCACGCCCTTGACCAGGCGCAGGTCGCAGCATACCTGGCGCAGCTTGAGCAGCGCGTCGAGGATGACGATCTGGCTGCGTGCGGCGCCATTGCGGGCAATTTCGTCGCGGACCTTCTGGTCCATGGCCACGCGCACGGCCTCGTAGGTATCGCGCTGGGCGTCGCTGAGTTCGACCCAGTGCACCATCTCGGTCTTGGCCGGCAGTTCGGTGGCCACCTGTTCCTTGGTGCGGCGCAGCAGGAACGGGCGGATGCGGCTGGCCAGGTGGGCCATGCGCTCGCTGTCGCCGTGGCGCTCGATCGGCGCGCGGTAGTCCTGGTTGAAGCGTTTGAGGTCGCCCAGCCAGCCGGGCATCAAGAAGTGGAAGATCGACCACAGCTCGCCCAGGTTGTTTTCCATCGGCGTACCGGTCAGGCACAGGCGCTGGCCGGCCTGCAGCTCGCAGACGGCGAGGGCGGCCTTGCTGGTGCTGCTCTTGATGTTCTGCGCCTCGTCCAGTACCAGGACGTGCCAGGCCTGCGTGCGCAGGTGTTCGAGGTCGCGTGGCATCAGGGCGTAGGTGGTCAGGACCAGATCGTACTCATGCAGCGTGGCAAAATGCTTGCTGCGCCCCGGCCCATGCAGTGCCAGTACGCGCAGATCGGGGGCGAAGCGCTGGGCTTCGTCGAGCCAGTTGGGTATCAGGCTGGTGGGCATGACCGCCAGTGCCGGTGTACTCAAGCGCCCGGATTCTTTCTCCAGCAGCAAGTGGGCCAAGGCCTGCAGGGTCTTGCCCAGGCCCATGTCGTCGCCCAGGATGCCACCGGTGCCCATCTCGCGAAGGGCCTGCAACCAGTTCAGGCCTTGTTGCTGGTAGGGGCGCATGCTGGCCTGCAGCCCTGTCGGTGGTTCAACCTGCAAATCACGGGCATCGCGCAGGCGCCGGCCCAGGTCGCGAACGTGCTCGCCGCCTTCCCATTGCAGGGGCAGGCCTTCGATTTCGTTCAGGCGCGCGGCGTCGGCACGTTCCATGCGCAGGGACGGGCCGGTTGTGTGTTCGTGCAGGTAGAGCTCGCCCAGGGTGGCCATGACCGCTTTGACGCGGCCATACGGGAGGGCGACGCGCAGGGCCGGGCTGTCCAGGCGACCACGGTTGAGGTCGATCAGCAGGTGCTCGTCGTCACTGCGCCGGGCCAGTTCGCTGGGGCGCAGCAGCTCTGGGCTGCTGCGTAGCAGTTGCAACACGATCGGCAGCAGGCTGTGACGCTGGCCATCGACCACAATGCCAAGCTCCAGGTCGAACCATTCATGGCCGGGCGCCTCGTCGATGCTCGCATACCAGTCGTCCACCTCCTGCAGGTTGAAGGCGAAGTCGCGCTGGACGTCTATGTTCCAACCGGCATGGCGCAAGCGCGGCAGGCCTTCGCGGGCGAAACGCAGCCAGGCCTCGTCGTCGGGTAGCTGGAACATTTCGCCGGCGCTGTCGGGCAGCGCCTTGCTCTGCCGGGTGGCGGCCTTGAAGCCCAGGTCGCGTAACACCTTGCGCAGGGCCTGTTCGGCTTGCGGCTGGCGGCGGATGCGCTGGCTGGTGTTGCCGACCAGGCGGGTCAGCGGCTTTTCGTCGTTACCGCTGGTACGCAGGTCGTCGTAGTCGAATGCCAGCGCGGCACGGTGTTGCAGTTGTCGCTGCATACGGCCGGTCTTGGGCATGTAGGCGCTGAATTCGAGGCTGCCCAGCGTCAGTCGCCCTTTTGGCGTGATGTCTTCGATATGTTCGGTGCTCACGGCAGTCGGCGTGGGGACGTGACGGTTCAAGGCGTTCAATCGGTGACTCAAGGGGATGACCAGATGCTCCGGCACGATGGGCGCGCGCGCAAGCTGGCTGGCAATGAAGGGGTCGAGGTCGTGGCGCAGTTTGCCGGTCAAATGCCGCTGTCGGTCGACATAGTGCATGGGCTCGATGGGCACTGCCCGCAACTGCTGGTGATCATCGTGGTACCAGGCGCCACGGTAGCTGCCATTGTCCAGCCTGACCCAGCGAAACTCGGCATGCAGCTCCGGCCCAGGGGACAGTGGCGCCAAGTCGTCCTCAAATAGCAGGCGACCGGTGGCCAGGGCATAGCTGTAGAGCTCCCCGCCCTGCTTGCCTTCCAGTTGCGCCATGGGCGTAGTGGTTTCGCTGCGCGAATCAATCAGGCGCAAAAGCCGCGCATCGTCTTCTGTGACGTAGCGAGGTGTGTAGTAGAGCATTTCGGGCATCGATGTGATGCGACCGATCTTCAAGGTGTCGTCTGCCTGTCGGGTGCCCTTGATCGGCTCGAGTCGCCAGACGCCGTGATCCACGTGAATGCGGTAATAGATTGCCGGGCCTTTGCGTGCTGGCCCTTGAGGCGATGCAGGTTGGGAGGGGGACTCAAGGGTTTGCACCCACAGGTTGAGGTCCGGTGGCAGCGACAGGGCGGATTGTTCATGGGGGCCTGCGGCGTCGAGGCCGTCCTGCAATTGCAGCAGCGCCGCGACGCAGTGTTTGCAGTTGAGCCCAACTGGGCAGCTGCAGCGCCCAAATACCCGCAGGTCCCCGTAGTTAACGACCAGCCGGATGTTCTGCTGGTAGGTCTCGCCTGTGGAGCCCTTGCAGATGGCTTCGATCGTTGCGCCGTGCAGCGACAGGATGCGTGCTCGCTCTTGCGCAGCATAGCTGCGGCCTCGTGCCATCGTGCCGGCTTCGATGAAGTCGACCCACCCCGGATAGGCCCTCAGCAGTTGCTGCGCATCGCCATCGCTCACATCACTGCTCCATCATCTCCGGGTCCATCACCGGCATTTTCGGCGTGCCCGGCGGTGTCACCTTCAGCAGCACCGCCAGGTGCCCACCGTCGAGGAAGGTCAGCTGGCCGCCCTTGACGTTGCTGTTGCTCTGCTTGAACTGCTCGCTTTGCAGTACGTTGCCGTTGCTGTCCAGCTGGTTGACCCAGAAGTTGGCCTCGACCGCGATGAAGCGGCCTTCAGCGACGCTGAGGTTGCCCTCGATAGGGAAGTGGCCGAACCGCTCGGCGCCTTCGCCCAGCGCGATGCGGCTGGGCTCGCTGCCTACTTGCTGTTGCCAGGCCTTGTGCAGCAGCACGGTGTAGTCGGCGGTGGCTTCCAGGCGGGTGGCTTCGTCTTCCAGCGCCAGGCGGCGTTCGGCGTCTTTTGCCAGGCGCGGGGCGCCGGCGCTCCAGTCTTCGGGGGCGAACGGGCTGGTGAAGGCGGGCACGCTGTTCTGCCGCACCAGAATCATTTCTACCTGATACAGGCCTTCGGCGAAGGCAGCTGGGGCGAACAGCGCCAGCAGCAAGGTCAGGCAACGGATGGCACGCATGGGTCTTCCTTAGGCAGGCTGTGGGGTCAGGCGCTCGAACAGCGCCTCCAGGGTATTGAAGCGTTCGTCGGGGCGTTCCATCGGCACCAGGAAACGGAACTGGGTAGCACCTTCGAACTTGTATCGTTTGGGCTGGCCCTGGATCAGCTTGATCAGGGTCAGCGGGTCGACCGGGGTTTCGGCTTCGAACTCGAGCTTGCCGCCATTGGGGCCGGCATCGACTTTCTTGATGCCGAGCTTTTCCGCGTGCAGCTTGAGCGAAGTCAGGCGCATCAGGTTCTTGGTTGGCTCGGGCAGCAAGCCGAAGCGGTCGATCATCTCGACCTGCAGGTCCTTGAGGCCTTCCTCGTCGGCAGCCGAGGCGATGCGTTTGTACAGGATCAGCCGCGCATGCACGTCGGGCAGGTAGTCCTCGGGGATCAGCGCCGGCAGGCGCAGGTTGATCTCCGGGCCGCCGCCCAGTGGTTGTTCAAGGTTTGGCTGGGTGCCTTTACGGATTGCCTTGACCGCGCGCTCGAGCATTTCCATGTACAGGGTGAAGCCCACGGCCTGGATCTGCCCGCTCTGGCCTTCGCCCAGCAGCTCGCCGGCACCGCGGATTTCCAGGTCGTTGGTGGCCAGCACAAAGCCCGCGCCCAGGTCCTGGGTGTTGGCGATGGCTTCCAGGCGCTTTTCGGCGTCGGCACTGACCTTCTGCCGGGTCGGCGTGAGCAGGTAGGCGTAGGCCTGGTGGTGGCTACGGCCAACTCGGCCGCGCAGCTGGTGCAACTGGGCCAGGCCGAACTTGTCGGCACGTTCGATGACGATGGTGTTGGCGCTGGGCACGTCGATGCCGGTTTCGATGATGGTCGAGGCTACCAGCACGTTGAAGCGCTTGTGGTAGAAGTCGCTCATCACCTGTTCCAGCTCGCGTTCGCGCATTTGCCCATGGCCAATGCCGATGCGTGCCTCGGGCACCAGCTCGGCGAGGTCGGCGGCGCATTTTTCGATGGTTTTCACATCGTTGTGCAGGTAGTAAACCTGGCCGCCGCGCAGCAACTCACGCAGCAGCGCTTCCTTCACCGTGCTCTTGTTCTGCTCCATGACGAAGGTGCGCACGGACAGGCGGCGCGCCGGCGGCGTGGCGATGATGGACAGGTCGCGCATGCCCGCCACAGCCATGTTCAGCGTGCGCGGAATCGGCGTGGCGGTCAGGGTGAGAATGTCGACCTCGCTGCGCAGGGCCTTGAGCTGTTCCTTCTGGCGCACGCCAAAGCGGTGTTCTTCGTCGATGATGGCCAGGCCCAGGTCCTTGAAGCGCACATCGTCCTGCAGCAGCTTGTGGGTGCCGATGAGAATGTCGATCTTGCCTTCGGCAAGGTCGGCGGCAGCGGCGGCCACTTCCTTGGCCGACTTGAAGCGGCTCATCACCTCCACCGTCACCGGCCAGTCGGCGAAGCGGTCGCGGAAGCTGTTGTAGTGCTGCTGGGCCAAAAGGGTGGTGGGCACCAGTACGGCCACCTGGCGGCCGCTGTGCACGGCGATGAATGCCGCGCGCATGGCCACTTCGGTCTTGCCGAAGCCCACATCGCCGCAGACCAGGCGGTCCATCGGCTTGGGCGCCAGCATGTCGGCACGCACGGCTTCGATGGCGGCCTGTTGGTCCGGGGTTTCCTCGAACGGGAAGCCAGCGCTGAAGGTGGCGTAGTCGGCTGACGGGTCGGCAAATGCATAGCCCTTGCGTGCGGCGCGACGGGCATAGATGTCGAGCAGCTCGGCGGCCACGTCGCGCACCTGTTCGGCGGCTTTTCGCTTGGCTTTCTGCCAGGCCTCCGAGCCCAGCCGGTGCAGCGGTGCCAACGCATCGTCGCTGCCGGTGTAGCGGGCGATCAGGTGCAGGTTGGCCACTGGCACGTACAGCTTGGCGTTCTCGGCGTATTCCAAGGTGAGAAATTCGGCGGCCTGGCCGTCGATTTCCAGCGTGGCCAGGCCCAGGTAGCGACCAACGCCATGGTCGATGTGCACCACCGGTGCGCCTTCGCGCAGCTCGGTGAGGTTCTTGATGACTGCATCGTTGGCGGTTTCGCCACGTTTGTCACGGCGCCGGCGTTGCATCACCCGCTGGCCGAACAGCGGGCTTTCGGCGACCAGGGCCAGGCCTGGGTCGTCCAGCAGCAGGCCGTCGTCCAGCGGCGCGATGGTGATTGCCAGGCGCTCGCTGCCGGTAACGAAGTCGTCCCAGCCGTCGACGGTATGCGGGCGCAGCTTCAGCCGCTCGAGCAGCTCCAGCAGCACTTCACGGCGCCCCGCCGATTCGGCGGTGAACAGCACGCGGCCGGGGAACTGGTCGAGGAAGTTGGCCAGCTCGGCCAGCGGCTGGTTGGCCTTGGCTTCGATGGCCAGGTTGGGTAGCGCGCGTGCCGGAAAGCGTTCGCGACCCGCACCTGGGTCGAGGTCTTCGCTGCTGACCACCACCCGAGGCCATTGTTTGAGCTGGGCGAAGCAGTCCTCCACCGGCAGGAACAGTTCGGCCGGTGGCAGCAGCGGCCGGCTGAGGTCGCCACGGCGGTCTTCATAGCGCCCACGCACGTCGTTCCAGAAGTGTTCGGCGGCCTGTTCCACGCCAGGCAGCGAGAACACCTGGGTGTCGGCCGGCAGGTAGTCGAACAGGGTCGAAGTTTCTTCGAAGAACAGCGGCAGGTAGTACTCGATGCCAGCGGGAATAATGCCGCTGGCCAGGTCCTGGAAGATCGCGCTGCGGCGGAAATCGACATCGAAGCGCTCGCGAAAGCGTGCCTTGAAGCGGGTCACTTCCTCTTTCTGCATCGGGAATTCACGCGCCGGCAGCAGGCGTACCGAATCCACCTTGTCGATCGAGCGTTGGGTCTCGGGGTCGAAGGTGCGCAGCGTCTCGATCTCGTCATCGAACAGGTCGATGCGGTAGGGCAGCTTGCTGCCCATCGGGAACAGGTCGATCAGCGCGCCGCGCACGGCGAACTCGCCATGCTCGTAGACGGTGTCGACGCAGCGATAGCCGCTGGCCTCCAGGCGCGTGCGCATCTGTTCCACATCGATGGTCTGGCCCACATCCAGCACCAGGCTGCTGCCCAGCAGGAAGCGCGTGGGTGCCAGGCGGTGCAGGGCGGTGGTGATCGGCACCACGAGGATGCCGTGGCTCAGTTCCGGCAGGCGGTACAGGCTGGCGATGCGCTGGGAAATGATGTCCTGGTGCGGCGAGAACAGGTCGTAGGGCAGGGTTTCCCAATCGGGGAACGGCAGCACCGGCAGGTCCGGGGCGAAGAAGCGCAGCTCCTGCTCCAGACGGTCGGCGGCCTGGCTGTCGGCTGTCAGCAGCAGGGTGAAGCGGCCAGCGCTGGTGGCGGCCTCGGCGATGGCAAGGCTGAGGGCGGCACCGGGCAGGTTGCCCCAGGTTTGTTTGCCGGCCGTGGCCGACATGTGCGGAAGGCGCAGAACTGACACGGGAGATTGCACTCCAAGCGTTGCGGCAAAGAGACCGATTGTACCGGTGACGGTGCCGGCTGTCAGGCTCGAAAGGGCGTGAACGCTGGCTTGCGTCACTGCGACAGGCGCTCATTGCCGGTTCTGCGTTGGGGCGTCATAATGTAGCCCCTTTTTTCTGTCCCTACATGTGGAAGGTTCCCGTGACTCAGAAGCCCGACCAGTGTCTTGGTGAGTGGATTGATCGTGAAGCTCTGGCTGAAGCGATGATCCCGCTTATCGGTCAGCTCTACCGCAACAACAACGTGGTGAGCTCGATTTATGGCCGTAGCCTGATCAACCGTTCGGTTATCTCGATCCTCAAGGCGCACCGCTTTGCGCGTCATCGTCAAACCGACGAAACCGAACTGTCCGTCCACGAGACATTCCCCCTGCTCAAAGCCATGAGCGAGCTGAAACTGGGCGCCGCTTCGGTCGACCTGGGCAAGCTGGCCAACAAGTTCAAGCAGGAAGGCAATGGCCGCACTGCCGAGCAGTTCGTCCGTGAAGAGCTGGCCGACGTGGTTGGCCAGCAGAACGCTTCGGCGCGCAAAGGCACCGACGTCGTGCTGTACGGCTTCGGCCGCATCGGCCGCCTGCTGGCGCGCATCCTGATCGAGAAGACCGGTGGCGGCGACGGCCTGCGCCTGCGTGCCATCGTCGTGCGCAAAGGCGCCGAGAACGACCTGGTCAAGCGTGCCAGCCTGCTGCGCCGTGACTCGGTGCACGGCCCGTTCGATGGCACCATCACCATCGATGAAGCCAACAACACCATCACCGCCAACGGCAACCTGATCCAGGTTATCTACGCCAAGAGCCCGAGCGAAGTCGACTACACCCAGTACGGCATCGACAACGCGCTGATCGTCGACAACACCGGCGTATGGCGTGATGCCGACGGCCTGGGCCAGCACCTGGCCTGCCCGGGCGCTGCCCGCGTGATCCTCACCGCACCTGGCAAGGGCGCGCTGAAGAACATCGTGCATGGCATCAACCACGGTGACATCGCTGCCGATGACAAGATCATCTCGGCTGCTTCGTGCACCACCAACGCCATCGTGCCGGTGCTCAAGGCCATCAACGACCAGTACGGTATCGTTAATGGCCACGTCGAAACCGTTCACTCGTTCACCAACGACCAGAACCTGATCGACAACTTCCACAAGGGCAGCCGCCGTGGCCGTGCCGCGCCGCTGAACATGGTCATCACCGAAACCGGCGCCGCCACCGCTGCTGCCAAGGCTCTGCCAGTGCTGAAAGGCAAGCTGACCGGCAATGCCATTCGCGTACCGACGCCGAACGTTTCGATGGCCATCCTGAACCTGAACCTGGAAAAGGCCACGACTCGCGACGAGATCAACGAGTACCTGCGCCAGACCGCCATGCACTCGGAACTGCACAAGCAGATCGACTACGTGGCCTCGCAGGAAGTGGTTTCGACCGACTTCGTGGGCTCGCGCCACGCCGGTGTGGTTGACGCAGAGGCGACCATCGCCAACGACAACCGCGTTGTCCTGTACGTGTGGTACGACAACGAATTCGGTTACAGCTGCCAGGTGGTTCGTGTGATGGAAGACATGGCCGGTGTGAACCCGCCAGCGTTTCCACGCTGATTCGCTTGTAAGGCAATAAAAAAACGGGAACCTTCGGGTTCCCGTTTTTTTTGCCTGGAGTAAGTTGTGTGGCGCCTGTGAGATCGGGCGCCGCCCGCGCGGCGCTCGATATGTGCCACACCACAAAACTCAAGCCAAGCACCCAGGAACCGAATTTTTGCGCACAGCCTTACTGTTCATCTTCCTGCTGCTCACCGCCTGCAACCAAGGCCCCACCCTGGAGCGCCTGGGCGGCCCGACCATGGGCAGCAGCTACAGCATCCAATACGTCCGCGAGCCCGGCGGCCCGGCGCCGGCCCAGGTGCAGGCAGCGGTCGAAGCCATCCTGAGCGACATCGACCAGCACTATTCGACCTATCGCGGTGACTCCGTCGTCAGCCTTTTCAACCAGTTACCGGCCAATCAGTGCCTGGCCCTGCCGCCCGACATGCTCGAACTGGTAGCCCTTGGCCAACAGCTGGCCGAGCAGAGCGAAGGCGCCTTCGACCTCACCGTCGAGCCGCTGCTCGACCTGTGGGGCTTTGGCCCCCAGGCCCGCCACGAGCAGGTGCCCGACCCGCAAACCCTGGCCCAGGTACGCCTGCGCGTGGGTTACCAGCACCTGCACGTCAAAGGCCAGTCTCTGTGCAAGGATGCCCCGGTACAGCTCGACTTCAACAGCATCGCCGCCGGCCACGCTGTCGACCTGATCGCCGCACGCCTTCAGGCCATGGGCGTGGCCAGCTTCGTCGCCGAGGCTACCGGCGAATTGAAGGCGGTCGGCCGCAAGCCCGATGGCAGCCCCTGGCGCATTGCCCTGGAGCTGCCCCGCGAAGACCGCCAGATCGCCCGCCAGATCATCCCGGTCAATGGCCTTTCAGTATCGACCTCGGGTGACTATCGGCACTATTTCGAGCAGAATGGCCGGCGCTATTCGCACACCTTCGATGCCCGCCTGGGGCGCCCGGTCGAGCATGACCTGGCGGCCGTTACAGTGCTGAGCGCCTCGGCGCTGCAGGCCGACGGCTATTCGACGCTGCTGTTGATCCTTGGCCCTGAGCGTGGCTGGGATTTTGCCGTGGCGCATGGCTTGGCCGCGGTATTGGTGACTCGAGCCGAGGGTGGCTTCGTCTCCCGAGCTACGCCCGCGTTCGAACGGGCGGTGAAAGGCGAGCGAAAGCACAAGCAGGGATGATTGCCGCCAGGGAATGGGTGAACCATATGTAGTGCGGGCGAAATTGGCCTACGACGCGACCAAGGGTTAATGTGCGCGGCGTTCACGCTTGATTAGACTGCACCCGAATTTTCTCATGACGCCCCGGCGGCATGATCGCGCCCCGCGAGCGACCGTGGCTTGCGGGCCAGTTCTGAAGGAGTACGCATGGCTGTCTACAACTACGACGTAGTGGTGCTGGGTTCCGGCCCGGCCGGTGAAGGCGCGGCAATGAACGCCGCCAAAGCAGGGCGCAAGGTGGCAATGGTCGATGACCGTCGCCAGGTCGGTGGCAACTGCACGCACCTGGGTACCATCCCGTCCAAGGCACTGCGTCACTCGGTGCGGCAGATCATGCAGTTCAACACCAACCCGATGTTCCGTGCCATCGGCGAGCCGCGCTGGTTCTCGTTCCCGGACGTGCTGAAAAGCGCCGAAAAGGTGATTTCCAAGCAAGTTGCATCGCGCACCGGCTACTACGCCCGTAACCGCGTCGACGTGTTCTTCGGCACCGGCAGCTTCGCCGACGAGCAAACCGTGGAAGTGGTGTGCCCGAACGGCGTGGTCGAGAAGCTCAACGCCAAGCACATCATCATTGCCACCGGCTCGCGCCCCTACCGCCCGGCCGACATCGACTTCCACCACCCGCGCGTTTACGACAGCGACACCATCCTCAGCCTCAGCCACACCCCACGCAAGTTGATCGTCTACGGTGCCGGTGTGATCGGTTGCGAATACGCATCGATCTTCAGTGGCCTGGGTGTATTGGTGGAATTGGTCGACAACCGTGGCCAGCTGCTGAGCTTCCTCGATTCGGAAATCTCCCAGGCGCTGAGCTACCACTTCAGCAACAACAACATCACCGTGCGCCACAACGAAGAGTATGAGCGCGTCGAAGGCCTGGACAACGGGGTGATCCTGCACCTGAAGTCGGGCAAGAAGATCAAGGCCGACGCCTTGCTGTGGTGCAACGGCCGTACCGGCAACACCGACAAGCTGGGCCTGGAAAACATCGGCATCAAGGTCAACAGCCGCGGCCAGATCGAGGTCGACGAGGCCTACCGCACCACCGTGCCGAACATCTACGGTGCCGGTGACGTGATTGGCTGGCCTAGCCTGGCCAGTGCCGCCCATGACCAGGGCCGCTCGGCCGCTGGCAGCATCGTCGACAATGGCAGCTGGCGCTTCGTCAACGACGTGCCGACCGGTATCTATACCATTCCGGAAATCAGCTCGATCGGCAAGAACGAGCAAGAGCTGACCCAGGCCAAGGTGCCATACGAAGTGGGCAAGGCGTTCTTCAAAGGCATGGCGCGTGCGCAGATTGCCGGCGAACCGCAGGGCATGCTGAAGATCCTGTTCCACCGCGAAACCCTGGAAATCCTCGGCGTGCACTGCTTCGGCTACCAGGCCTCGGAAATTGTCCACATCGGCCAGGCGATCATGAACCAGCCGGGTGAGCACAACAACCTGAAGTACTTCGTCAACACCACCTTCAACTACCCGACCATGGCCGAAGCCTATCGGGTAGCAGCCTACGACGGCCTGAACCGGCTTTTTTGAGCGGCTCCGACCGGTGGCCTGAGCCGGTCGGAGAGACCGATTTCAACCCTACCCGAGGGTGGTCTTGGCCAAACCGGGAAAGTCTGTAATCAGGCTGTCCACACCAAAGTCAGCAAGCCGGCGCATCAGTGCCGGCTCATTGACTGTCCATACCGACACGTGCAAACCCTGGCCCTGTGCTTTGAGCAGGCGCTCGGGGGTGCACAGTGTCCAGTTCAATGCCAGCAGCTCGCAGCCATAGTTCTGTGCCACCTTCAGGGGGTCGAGCCAGGCGTATTCGGCCACCAGCCCGCGCTTCACGTCCGGCACCAGTTCCAGGGCAGCGCCCAGTACTTCACGTGAGCTGGAGGTGATGGTTACCTTGTCCAGCAGGCCATACGCCTGGGCCAGTTCGCGAATCGCCAGCACGGTGGTGGCGGCACGGGTACGCGAGGCACTTTTTACTTCCAGCTGCCAGTGATCGAACGGGCATTTTTCGAACAGTTCTTCCAGTTTCGGAATCGGGCAGGGTTGCACATGGCCCGGGCCGCCTTTGCGGGCATCGATCTTGATCAGGTCGGCGGCCGGGTGTTCGACCACTTTGCCGCGCCGCCCAGTGGTGCGCTTGAGGGTGGCGTCGTGGATGACCATCAGCTCGTTGTCGGCTGACAGGTGCAGGTCCAGCTCGCAGCGGGTCACGCCATGGGCCAGGCATTGCTGAAAGCTCTTCAGGGTATTCTCGGGCGCTTCGCCCTTGGCGCCGCGATGGCCGTAGATCAGGGTCACGTTCGTTCCTTCAAATCAGAGAGAAATGGGCTCAGGAGGCAGGGTCGTTCTGCCCCAGTTGCTGGCGCCGCTGCTGTTGCTGGCGCTGCAGGATATAACGGGCCAGCAATTGCCGTTGGGCGTCGGTCATGTCGATGAATTCGGTGCCGACCTCGAAGCCGCCCTCCGGGCGCGGGTCGCAATGGGTGACCTTGCCGCGCAGCAGCAGGCCATGGGCGCGTGGCATCAGCACCATTTTCACTTTGACCCGAGTGCCGGGGGCAATCTGCGTGGCCTGGGTGAACTCGATGCCGCCTTCGGAAATGACCACCGGCAACGGCTGGCCGACTTCACCCAGCAGGGTTTGCGCAACCACCGCGCTGAGCAGGTCGAGGCGCTTGTTCTGCGCCCGCAGGAAGGCGGCAAGGGTTCGGTCCTTGTCGCTCAGCTGGCGCAACAGGTGCTGCGACTCGAAGTCGGACAGGTGCAGCTCGCTGAGCAGGTTGAACAGCGGGGAATCATCTTGCAACACATCTGGGTCAAGGGCTTCGGCCGCGCTGAGGGGGCTTATTTGAAGTGCGATCCGATCTTCGATGCGGTAGTATTCGCGGCGATCTTCTTCGTCTAATGTCGTCATGGCGAACCCAAGGTAGCGGCGGTGGTCCGAGTGTAAAGCCGCCGTAGGCGCCTCGCCACAAGGACGTTCCCTTTCATCCGAACAAGCCCCGACATGTTCAGACCTCTTTTCGCATTCATCGGTACGCGTTATACCCGTGCCAAACGCCGTAATCACTTCGTCTCGTTCATTTCCCTGACCTCGATGATCGGCCTCGCCCTGGGCGTGGTGGTGATGATCGTGGTGCTGTCGGTGATGAACGGTTTCGACCACGAGATGCGCACCCGCGTGTTGGGCATGATCCCCCATGCCACGCTGGAGAGCGGCCAGCCCATTGCCGACTGGCCGGCCCTTGCCCAACAAGTAAAGCAGAATCCGCAGGTGGTGGCGGTTGCGCCGTTCACCCAGATGCAGGGCTTGCTGACCCATGATGGCAAGGTGCAGAAGGTGCTGCTCAACGGCATCGACCCGGCTCGCGAGCGCGAGGTGTCAATCATCGACAACTTCGTCTTGCAAGGCCGCCTGGACCAGCTGGCGCCGGGCGAGTGGGGCATCATGATCGGCGACAAGGCCGCGGCCAAGCTGGGTGTGGCCATCGGCGACAAGCTCACCTTCGTCGCCCCGGAAGTCAGCGTGACTCCCGCCGGCATGTTCCCGCGCATGAAGCGCTTCACCGTGGTTGGTACCTTCCATGTTGGCGCGGGCGAAATCGACGGCTATCTGGGCTTGACCAACATCAGCGACCTGTCCCGCCTGCACCGCTGGAAGCCCGACCAGGTACAGGGCCTGCGCCTGAAGTTCGACGACCTGTTCCAGGCGCCGCGCGTCGCCTGGAGCATTGCCCAGCAGCTGGGCGACCAGGAGTTCTACAGCCGTGAATGGACCCGTACCCACGGCAACCTGTACCAGGCGATCCGCATGGAAAAGGCCATGATCGGCCTGTTGTTGCTGCTGATCGTGGCGGTGGCGGCGTTCAACATCATTTCCACCCTGGTGATGGTGGTCAACGACAAGCGCGGCGACATCGCCATCCTGCGCACCCTGGGCGCCACGCCTGGGCAGATCATGCTCATCTTCATGGTCCAGGGCACGGTGATCGGGGTGATCGGTACCCTGATCGGCGCCGTGGTCGGGATCGTCGCCGCGCTGAACGTGAGCGCGGCGATCGCCGGCATCGAGAAACTGATCGGGCACAAGTTCCTCAACGCCGACGTGTACTTCATCGATTACCTGCCGTCGCAGATCCAGGCCCAGGACGTGTACATGGTCTGCGGTGCGGCGCTGGTCCTGAGTTTCTTCGCCACCCTGTACCCGGCCTGGCGTGCGGCCCGCACCCAGCCTGCAGAGGCGCTACGTTATGAGTGAGTCGCGCATGAGTGATAAAGCCGTTCTGAGTTGCCGCAACCTGGGCAAGTCCTACGACGAGGGCCCGGAGTCGGTGCAGGTGCTGTCCGGCCTCAACCTGGAGCTGCACGCCGGTGAGCGTATCGCCATCGTCGGCAGCTCGGGCTCTGGCAAGAGCACCTTGCTCAACCTGCTGGGTGGCCTCGACCGGCCGACCCAAGGCAGCGTGTGGCTGGCGGGCGAAGAGCTGTCCGCGCTAGGCGAGCGTGCCCGTGGCCTGCTGCGCAACCGTGAGTTGGGCTTTGTCTATCAGTTTCACCACCTGCTGCCAGAGTTCACCGCCATCGAGAACGTGTGCATGCCGCTGCTGATCGGCCGCACGCCCATCCCCGAGGCCCGTGAGCGTGCCGAGGCGCTGCTCAAGCGCGTAGGCCTGGGCCACCGTTTGAACCACAAACCGGCCGAGCTGTCCGGTGGCGAGCGCCAGCGCGTGGCGATTGCCCGAGCGCTGGTCAACCGCCCTGGCCTGGTGATGCTCGACGAGCCGACCGGCAACCTCGACCACCATACCGCTCAGGGCATTCAGGAACTGATGCAGGAGCTGTCCAGCGCCTCGCGCACGGCATTCCTGGTGGTTACCCATGACCTCAACCTGGCGCGGCAGATGGACCGTGTATTGAAGCTCGACGACGGCCATCTGGTGGCGATCTGATCGACTGCTCGGGGTGGCTGGTGCCGCCCCGTTTTCCTGTTTTCATTGGGTGATTTCGTACATGTTCAGACCCTTGCCCATTTTTATCGGCGCGCGCTACACCCGAGCCAAGCGTCGCAACCACTTCATCTCGTTCATCTCGATGACGTCGATGATCGGCCTGTCGCTGGGCGTGCTGGCGATGATCGTGGTGCTGTCGGTGATGAACGGCTTCCAGCGCGAAATGAGCTCGCGCATTCTCGGGTTGGTGCCGCATGCCGCCATCCTTGGCGTGCAGCCATTGGACGATTGGCACAAGGTGGCCGACGCTGCCATGCAGAACCCGGCGGTGATGGCGGTGGCGCCGATTACCGAGATGGAAGGCATGCTGTCGTACAAAGGTGCGATGCAGCCGATTCAGGTGGGTGGTATCGACCCGGCCGAGGAGGGCAAGGTCTCGATCGTTGGCCAGCACATCGTGCAGGGCCGCTTGCAAGACCTGCAGCCAGGTGAGTTCGGTGTGGTCATCGGCGAGCTGACGGCGCGGCGTTTTCGTCTGAACACTGGCGACAAACTGACCTTGATCGTGCCGGAAATCAGCAAGGAGCCGGGTGGCATTACCCCGCGCATGCAGCGCCTGACCGTGGTCGGGATCTTCAAGGTGGGCGCCGAGCTGGATGGCTCGCAAGCCTATATCCATGTGGCTGATGCTGCCGAGATGCAACGCTGGGCGCCGGGCCAGGTGCAGGGCGTGCGCCTGAAGCTGCATGACCTGTATGCCGCGCCGCAGGTGTCCAAGGCAATTGCTGCAGGGCTCGGCGACGCCTACCGCGCCGATGACTGGTCGCACACCCAGGGCAGCCTGTTCAGCGCCATGAAAATGGAGAAGACCATGATCGGCCTGCTGCTGATGATGATCATCGCGGTGGCGGCGTTCAATATCATCGCCACCCTGGTGATGGTGGTGAACGACAAGGGGCCGGACATTGCCATCCTGCGTACCTTGGGCGCCACGCCAGCGCAGATCATGGGCACGTTCATGGTTCAGGGCAGCCTGATTGGTGTTGTCGGGACGCTGATCGGCGGCGTGCTGGGCGTGATTGCGGCGTTCAATGTCAGTCAAATCGTTGGTTGGCTGGAGCGGGTGAGCGGGCAGCACATCTTTACCTCGGATGTGTACTTCGTCAGCAGCTTGCCGTCGCAATTGCAGTGGGGTGATGTGGCCATGATTTGCACGGCTGGCCTGGTGATGAGCTTCCTGGCGACCATTTACCCGGCTTACCGGGCGTCGCAGGTGCAGCCGGCGATCGGTCTGGCGGTTTGATGCTTGCCTGAAATTATGGGGCTGCAAAGCAGCCCCATAATTTCACCGGCCTTCAGTGAACTCGATCACAAACCGCGTCCACCCATCCCCGCACTCTGCCCGAATGCACCCGCCATGGGCCTGCACGATCGACCGGGTAATCGCCAAGCCCAACCCCGCATGCTCACTGCTGCCTTCCCGCCGCGCCGGGTCCACTCGGTAGAAGCGGTCGAACAGTCGCGGTAACGCAGTCGGCTCGATAGCCTGCCCGGTATTGGCCACACTGATTTTCGCTCCCGGTTCCAGCGTCACCTTTATCTGCCCTCCCGCCGGGGTAAAGCGCAAGGCATTGTCCAGCAGGTTGGACAGCGCCCGGCGCAGCATATGCCGGTCGCCCTGCAGCATCGCCTCGCCTTCGCGCAGCATCCGTACGCCGCTGTCCTCGGCCAGTGGCGCGTAGTACTCCAGCAGTGCATCCACTTCGTCATGCAGCGCCAAAGGCGCTTGCCCCGGTACCAGCAGGCCGTGGTCGGCCTTGGCCAGGAACAGCATGTCGTTGATCATCTGCGCCATCCATTGCAGCTCTTCCAGGTTGCCATGCAGCGCTTCGCGGTATTCCTCGAGGCTACGTGGGCGGGTGAGGGTGACCTGGGTGTGGGTCAGCAGGTTGGAAAGCGGTGTACGCAGTTCGTGGGCGATGTCAGCTGAAAACGCTGACAGGCGTTGGAAGGCATCGTCCAGGCGCTGCAGCATCGCGTTCATGCTGCCGGCCAACTCGGCCAGTTCTTCGGGCATCTGCGCCAGCGGCAGGCGGGTGGTGAGCGAACGGGCTGACACGCTGGCGGCCACTTGGCCCATCTGCCGCAGTGGGCGCAGGCCGCTGCGGGCGGCCCAGGCGCCGAGCAGCGCAGTGGCCAGCGCCGATAGGCCGACAGTCAGCCAGATCAGCCGCTGCATGCCCTGCAGAAAATGCTGGTGGTGGGTGATGTCGAGGTACAGGGTCAGTTGCGGCGACTGCGCGGCGCCCTGCGCCAGGTGTACAGCCAGGCTGCGGTAGTCGGTGCCTTGCGCGTGCAAGGTGGCCAGCCCGGCGGGCAGCGGTGCCTGCGGTAGCCCGCTGCGGCTTTCGAACCAGGTGGCGCCGTCGCTGCCGCTGATGCGCAGGGCCAGGTCGGCCTGGTGGCTCAATTCGTCGCGCAGCGCGGGCAGGCGCGCCTGCAGCTCATCCGGCGTGCTGACGCCGGCCAGTTGTGTACGGAACAGCGACAGGCGCGAGTCCAGCAGTTGTTGGTCGAGTTCGACGAAGTGCTGCTCGCTGGCCCGGCTGAAGAGCAGGCCGGCGCCCAGCGATACGGTGGCGGTGCAGGCGGCGAACAGCAGCGCCAGCCGGCTGCCCAGGGATACCCGGCGCATCATTCAGTGCGTTCTTCGAGTACGTAGCCCATGCCGCGCACCGTGTGGATCAGCTTGTTGGGGTGCGGGTCGTCGATTTTCAGGCGCAGGCGGCGGATTGCCACTTCGATCACGTTGGTATCGCTGTCGAAGTTCATGTCCCACACCTGCGAGGCGATCAGCGATTTTGGCAACACTTCACCCTGGCGGCGCAGCAGCAGTTCGAGCAGGCAGAACTCCTTGGCGGTCAGGTCGATACGGGTGCCTGCGCGTTCGGCGCGGCGGCGGATCAGGTCCAGGCGCAGGTCGGCCAGGCTCAGGGTGGTGTCCTGGCTTGGGCTGGCGCCCCGGCGCAGCAGGCTGCGTACCCGGGCCAGCAGTTCGGAAAAGGCGAACGGCTTGACCAGGTAATCATCGGCGCCCAGCTCCAAGCCATGCACGCGGTCCTCGACGGCGTCGCGGGCGGTCAGGAACAGCACGGGTGTATCCAGGCCAGCCTGGCGCACGGCCTGAAGGATTTGCCAGCCGTCGCGCCCGGGCAGCATCACGTCGAGGATCAGCAGGTCGTGGTCGCCGGTCAGGGCGAGGAACTGCCCGGTCTCGCCATCGGTGGCCAACTCGGTGGCAAAGCCGGCCTCGCTCAGGCCCTGGCTCAGGTACTGGCCGGTGCGGGCCTGGTCTTCGACGATCAGCAGTTTCATGCACTGTCCATAATCTGAAGGTTTGTGCCTACCCTGTGGGAGCGGGCGATGCGGTGAGTGAAATGATACGTGACGATGCGCCGGCTCGCCCAAGCTGACAAAGTTGTAATCTTCCCGTCAGGTAGCTGCCAGTCGCCCCTGACTAAGGTGGCACTCTCTCGTTGTGTATTCCCGGAGTCATCATGAAGCGCCTGTTCATTGCCGCCACCCTTGCCCTGGCCAGCCTGCCGACCTTTGCCGGCGAGGCGCAAACCTTCGCCTTTGGCGAGCCGGCTGCAGCGGCCAAGGCCACCCGCACGGTCAACGTGGTGCTCAAGGACATTGCTTTCGAGCCCAAGAGCCTGCAGGTAAAAGCCGGCGAGACCGTGCGCTTCGTGCTGGTCAACGAGGGCAAGCTGCCACACGAGTTCAACCTGGGCGACAAGGCCATGCATGCCGAACACCAGAAAGAAATGGTCGCCATGCAAGGCAAGATGTTCACCGAGGCCATGAACCACGAAGGCATGGACCACGGTCAGATGGCGAACCACGGGCAAATGATGGGTCACGGCGGTGGCCATGGCCACGGTGGTGGCAACACCGTGCTGGTAATGCCCGGCCAGCGCGCCGAGCTGACCTGGACCTTCCGTAAGTCGGCACCCATCGAGTTTGCCTGCAACGTGCCGGGGCATTACCAGGCCGGCATGGTCGGGGCATTGACCATCGAGTGACTGGCCCTGCAAGGCGGGGTGCAAAACCGGTAGACTAAGGGCAATTTCGAACCTGTAGGTCAGTTTCCATGCATCCCGCTGCCGAACACTCCCCGCTGGGCAAATCCAGCGAATACATCGCCACCTACTCCCCGGAGCAGCTGTTCCCGATCCCGCGTACTGCCAAGTGGGCCGAGCTGGGCGTCACTGCACAGACCTTGCCCTGGCAAGGCGTGGATTACTGGAACTGTTTCGAGCTGAGCTGGCTGCTGCCTTCGGGCAAGCCTGTGGTGGCGATCGGCGAGTTCGCCATCCCGGCCGATTCGCCGAACATCATCGAGTCCAAGTCGTTCAAGCTGTACCTCAACTCACTGAACCAGACAGTGTTCGCCTCGCTGGGCGAGTTGCAGGCATGCCTGGAGAAAGACCTGTCCGCCGCTGCCGGCAAGCCTGTGGGCGTGAAGGTGCGCACCTTGGCCGAAGTTGAAGCCCAGGGGGTGGTAGCGTTACCGGGGCAGTGCATCGATGCATTGGACGTGGCCATCAGCAACTACGAGCAGCCGCAGCCAGAGCTGCTGCGCTGCAACCCGGCGCAGGTGGTGGAAGAAACCCTGCACAGCCACCTGCTCAAGTCCAATTGCCCGGTCACTGGCCAGCCGGACTGGGGCAGCGTGGTGGTCGAGTACAAGGGCAGGGCGCTGGACCACGCCAGCCTACTGACTTACCTGGTCAGCTTCCGCCAGCATGCCGACTTCCACGAACAATGCGTGGAGCGAATTTACCTGGACTTGAAGAACCTGCTGCAGCCAGAGCATTTGACGGTGTATGCGCGCTATGTGCGCCGCGGTGGGCTGGACATCAACCCGTACCGCAGTACCGGGGTAATCAAACCGGATAACAAGCGTTTGGTTCGGCAGTAAGTTCAAGGAATGCGGGGGCCGCTTTGCGGCCCCGCTACTTCAGATACCCATGCTGTGCAGTGAGTTGGCGATGCTGCGCAAGGTAGCGGTGAGGTCAGGGTGGTCGGCCTCGAAGCGCTCGATCGCCAGGTTCACCCCGTCCACCAGGTTATTGTCGGGCGTGGCTTCTTCGAGTTTCAGTTGCGCCTCGATCTGGCGCGCTTCTTCGTGCAACGCGGCCAGTTCGTCTTCCGAAAGCGGTACGTTGCGGTCCAGTTGCTCGCGCAAGCTGTTCAGGCGCTCTTGCAATTCGCGGGCAGGCATTGGCATTTCTCCATCAAGGGCTTGGCAAGCCATGGACCTCAGCGAAGCGGCAAAGGTTCTGGCCTGTCTTCAGCGTAATCCACCTGTCGCCGATTTGCATGATCCGCGTCAAAGGTGCTGTATCAGGGTTTTTCACCCTTGCGCCGGCGCTGGGCGATGTCCTGCAGGCAGGTGTCCAGCGCTTCCAGGTGGTCGATCACCGAATGCACGCCCAGGCTGAACAGCTCCAGCGTGGCCTTGCCGCGGGCCTGGTCCTGTTCCTTTGGGGTCATGCCTTGCCATTGCTCGGAGCCTCGGTCACAGAACGGGCTGCAGGCTGCCAGGCCAACCGTCCATAGCCCCGCGTTCAAGCCTGACTGCAGCAAGCGCGGGTCACCACTCACCAGCACGCAGCCGTCCAGGCGTTCGCTGTCCAGGGTCATCAGCGCCTGCCAGCAGGCGTTTGGCGCCGGCCAGCGCACGCCGTTGACCGAATGCCCTGGCAGCCAGGCGGGCAACACATGGGCCAGGCGCTTGCTTTGCGTGCTGTTGAGGTCATCCAGCCAGATGCAGGGCACCTGGCGCTGGCGCAGGCTGGCGAGGGTGGCCAGAGCGCCGGGGGCGGGCGAGGGTGCGCCATTGGTGGCCTGCACCAGGCAGCCGCGCAAGCCGAACAGCACAGCAGTGAAGGCGGGTGCAGCGTCCATGGCAACTTCCCCCAAATAGTCCGCAGGCTATGCGCTGATTGTTACCGCACTGTGACATCGGTCATTGCGCAACAGTTGTTCACAAAATATTGAGCAAAAATGTGTAAAGCTGTTTATCAGCCCGCAAGCCTCTATACTGCCGCCTTGATAGCAGCGCGCCTGTCGCGCTTGCGGCCGAGAAATTCGATGGAGAAACATCTATGCGTAGGATCGGTGCCAGTGTGATCGAACGAGTCACTCAGGCCTGTGTCTGCGCCAGCATGCTGCTGGCGCCCGTGGCAGCTACCCAGGCCGCCACCGAGGAAGATCCCTGGGAAGCGGTCAACCGCCCGATCTTTCGCTTCAACGATACGGTCGACACTTATGCCCTCAAGCCATTGGCCAAGGGCTACCAGGCTGTCACCCCGCAGTTTCTTGAAGATGGCATTCACAACATCTTCCGCAACCTGGGCGACGTGACCAACCTGGCCAACAACCTGCTGCAGCTCAAGCCCCACGCGGCGGGCGTGGATACTGCGCGGTTGATCGTCAACACCACCTTTGGCCTGGGTGGCTTCTTCGATGTGGGTACCAAGATGGGCCTGCAGCGCAGCGACGAAGACTTCGGCCAGACACTGGGCTACTGGGGCGTGCCAAGCGGCCCGTACGTGGTCATTCCGCTGCTGGGCCCAAGCACCGTGCGTGACGGTGTGGCCAAGTACCCGGACACCTACACCGAACCCTACCGCTACATCGACCACGTGCCGACGCGCAACTCGATCTTCGCCCTGGACGTGATCGACACCCGCGCCAGCCTGCTCTCGGCCGAGAAGCTGATTCAGGGTGACAAGTACATCTTCATTCGCAATGCTTACCTGCAGAACCGCGAGTTCAAGGTCAAGGATGGCGAGGTCGAAGACGACTTCTAATCGGTGAGCTTGGGGCCGCTGTGCGGCTCCAGGTTCAATGCATGGCCAGAATCCGCAACCCGAACTTTTGTTGCCCGCCCGGCTGGTCGGCAATCCATACCACTTCGGTGCTGGCATGCAGCCCCTTGAGCGCCGGGTGGTCGGAGTCGATCCGTACCTCGATCCGATCCCCCACCGCAAAGCGCTGCGGCGCCTGTACCTGCATGCCGCCGCTGGACAGGTCCAGGCACACCGCCGCAATTACCAGGCCTTCGTGCAAAAGGCTGACTTCGGTATCGATACGCATGCGAATGAAGTCGCGTTTCTCGCTGTGGCTGGAGGGCGTGTGGGGCATGCTGCATCCTTCCCATCGGGTTGCGCTGGTCGACTTTCTTATAACTCCCGGTGATTTGCCCTGTAAAGAGCGACAAGGTCGACCCTTGCATGCTTGAAACCCCTGGCGGATGGGAGTACCGTCTGCGCCTTACAAGGTACCTCTGACAGTTGCCGGGCAAGTGTTCTTGTCCTACAACTCAAGTAGAGTGTGACTATAAAGAATTCCCGTAGCTGGCCGTCTGCCTTGCCGACACCGCTGCACCAACCCAAATCGGCGCCGTTCGCCCACATGCAGAAAACCAGTGCAACGCTGCTGATCATCGATGACGACGACGTGGTCCGTGCGAGCCTCGCCGCCTACCTTGAAGACAGTGGCTTCAGCGTCCTCCAGGCCGGCAATGGCCAGCAGGGGCTTCAGGTCTTCGAAGAACACCAGCCCGACCTCGTGATCTGCGATCTGCGCATGCCGCAGATGGGCGGCCTCGAACTGATCCGCCAGGTCAGCGAGCGGGCGCCGCAGTTGCCGGTGATCGTGGTGTCTGGTGCCGGCGTCATGAGCGATGCGGTGGAAGCGTTGCGCCTGGGCGCCGCCGACTACCTGATCAAGCCGTTGGAAGACTTGGCCGTGCTCGAACATTCGGTGCGCCGTGCCCTCGACCGCTCGCGCCTGGTGCTGGAAAACCAGCGCTACCGCGACAAGCTCGAAGCGGCCAACCGTGAACTGGAGGCTAGCCTGCACCTGCTGCAGGAAGACCAGACCGCCGGTCGCCAGGTGCAGATGAACATGTTGCCGGAAAGCCCTTGGGTGGCCGGTGAATTTGCGTTCGAGCACCAAATCATTCCGTCGCTGTACCTGTCGGGTGATTTTGTCGACTACTTCCGCGTGGACGAGCGGCGCATCGCCTTCTACCTCGCCGATGTTTCCGGGCATGGCGCGTCGTCGGCCTTTGTCACGGTGCTTTTGAAATTCATGACCACGCGGCTCATGTTCGAGCTCAGGCGCAGCAAGATGCGCGAGTTCAAGCCGTCGGAAGTGCTCAGTCACATCAACCGCGGCCTGATCAATAGCAAGCTGGGCAAGCACGTAACCATGGTCGGTGGGGTTATCGACGAAGAGTCTGGTCTGTTGACCTACGCCGTCGGCGGCCACTTGCCGCTGCCCGTGCTGCATACCCCCGAGCACACTCGCTACCTGGAAGGCCGTGGCCTGCCGGTGGGGCTGTTCGATGAGGCCACCTACCAGGACTTGGTCGTGGAGCTGCCCCCGCAGTTCAGCCTCAGCCTGATGTCCGATGGCATTCTGGACCTTTTGCCGGGTGATACGCTCAAAGATAAAGAAGCCGCCTTGCCGGAAATCGTCAAGGCAGCAGGTGGCAGCCTGGATGGGCTGCGTCAACGATTTGGATTGGCTACGCTTGGGGAGATGCCGGATGATATCGCCCTATTGGTGTTGAGCAGGAACCTTCAATGAGTACCGGTAGAATCCAGTTCGCCGAGCAGAGCGGTACCTTCGTACTGAAATTCGTCGGTGAAGTGCGCCTGACCCTGTGTTCGGCGCTGGATGCGACGATCGAGAAGATTTTCACCGCGCTGAACTTCTCGGCGATTGTCATCGACCTGACCGAAACCGAAAGTATCGACAGCACCACCCTGGGCCTGCTGGCCAAGCTGTCGATTCTGTCGCGGCAAAAAGTGGGCCTGCTGCCGACCGTGGTCACCACCAACCCGGACATTTCCCGGCTGCTGCAGTCAATGGGCTTCGATCAGGTGTTCAACATCGTCGATCGACCGATACCGTGCCCCGAATGCCTGACTGACCTGCCGTCGCAGGACCAGAACGAAGATGTGGTGCGTTCCAAGGTGCTGGAGGCGCACAAGATTCTCATGGGCCTGAACGACTCCAACCGTGAAGCCTTCCATGACCTGGTCAATGCGCTGGAGCGCAGCTGATCTGTAGCCTGTCCTAGCCCTTTAGCGGGTATACGCACAAAAGGGCCGGTACAGGCTTTAGGGCCTTCTCTGGACTACTCTCGGCCGACAAACTCGGTCGCCTTACCCCCGCCTGCATCCAGCTGAAACACCCGCGCAGGCCGCCCCTGTTCATCGAAGAACACTTGCCCCAACCCTGCGCCGTTCCATAACCGCTCCCCAGCCTTGCTGTGGCTGGGCGTACGCGGCACCACTTCCATCTCGCGACGCTTGGTAAACCAGTTGAGCGGTGAGCGTGGCGCATACAGCCAGCGGTTGAGCCGATCGAGCACATCCAGCAAGCGCCGGGGGAACTCGTTCTTGATCCCGCTGCTGGTCACCTGCCACAAATGCGGGCTGCGCTGGCGATGGCGGATCAGTACTTCATAGACGAACGAGTAATGCACATCTCCAGACAGCACCACGTAGTGCCCCGGTGTGCGCGAGTGGCGGAAGATGTTCAGGATGACCTGCGCCGCACCGCGGTGGGCCATCCAGTTTTCGGCATCTACCAGCAGCGGGTACCCCAGCCAGCTGAACACCTTCTGCACCGTTTCTATCAGCTTTACACCGAAAATTGGCGCAGGCGACACGATGATTGCTGACGGGTGGTCAAGCAGCGCTTGCTGCAGCTCGCTCAGCGCCTCCCAATCGAGCAGGCCGGATGGCTTTGCCAGGTTGCTCTCGCTACGCCAGCGACGGGTGCGGGTGTCCAGTACCAGCAGTGGTGGTTCTGTGGGCAGGCTGTACTGCCAGCCCTGAAAGCGCAGCAGCTCGCCGATCAGCTCATCCTGGTTCTGGCGGGTCAATGCCTGGCATTGCTCGATCAGCGGGTTGCACCCGTCCGGGTTGTTACCCCAGGCCTGGCAGAGCAGGTAACCGAGCAGGGCATTGCCGATGATTCTTCGCGAGAACGGGTGGCCGTAGGCGGTTTCTTCCCATTGCGCCGAGAGGTTCCAGTCGTCGGTGATGTCATGGTCGTCAAAGATCATCAGGCAGGGCAGGTGGGCCATCACCCGCGCCACCTGGCCGAGGTTGTCGGCAAATCCCTGGACCAGCGGCAGCTCCTGTTGGTAACGGGCTTGATGCTCGTCGCTGAGCCCGCTGGGCATGCCCATGTTCACCAGCTGCCAGGGTACTGGCGACCATACCAGCAGGTACATGGCCATGACTTCGGCGAAGGTCACCAGATGGTTGTCGGCGTTGCTGGACGAGAAGATCGGCTTGCGCTTGCCGCCAAAAAAGCGTTCGCGCAGGGTGTCGTTCAGTGCTTGCGCCGGTAGCAGGTCGGCGCGGTGGTAGTAGCTGGCCGGGTGCTGGTAAAGCGCCTGGCTGTCGGCCACCACTGCGCCCTCCAGCTGCTCTTCGAACAGGCCCAGGCGCGTGATCAGGCTATGGATGGCGCGCAGCATGGGGCCGGCGACATCGTCGGCATACACCTGGTCGCCGCTCATCAGCAGCACGGCGGGGCGGTCTTCGGGCCTTGCGCAGCCCTGTAGCAGGCGGTCGGCGCAAAGCAGGCCGTCGGCCGCGGGGTGATGCGGCTTGCGGCAGGAACCGTGCAGCAAGTGGTCGAGGCGCTCGCGCAGTACCAGGTTTGGGCGCTGGGTGCCGGGGTAGAGCAGGTGCGGTGCCCAGCCCGCGATGCCCTGGCCGTTGATGATCAGGTCGTAGTCCAGCAGTTGGTTGCAGGGCAGGGGGCGGGCGAAGTGGATGTCCAGCAGATGAATGAATGCATGCTGGCCGGCCACGACCACTTGGCAATCGACCTGGGCTTCGCTGGTCGGGCAGATGAATTCGGGTTGCAGCGGTTGGGTAGCGACCAGCCAAATGGCCAGGCGCTGCGGTTCCAGGCGGCGCAGTACCGGGCCGGCGAGTACGAGGGGCAAGGAGGTAGAGGAGGTCATCGACAGCTCGGGTGGCTATACACAACTAAGGCCAGGCAAAACAAAACGGGCGGAAAATGCTGAACACTTCCCGCCCGTCGGGCAAACCAGAACTGTATCAGGCCTTTTCAGCCATCAACTTCTCCAGCTTCTCCTGGTCCCGCGCAAACTGGCGAATACCCTCGGCCAGCTTCTCGGTGCCCATGGCATCTTCATTCATTGCCCAGCGGAACTGGCTTTCGTTCAACGGCTGCTTGGCTTCACCGGCATTGCCTGGCTTCAGCACCTGCGGCAGTTCGCCCTGGTCATCGCTAAGCTGTTGCAGCAGTTCCGGGCTGATGGTCAGGCGGTCACAGCCGGCCAGTTGCTCGATCTGGCCGATATTGCGGAAGCTGGCGCCCATGACCACGGTGTTGTAGCCATTGGCCTTGTAGTAGTTGTAGATACGCGTGACCGACTGCACGCCCGGGTCCTCGGCGCCGACGTAGTCCTTGCCAGTGCTTTTCTTGTACCAGTCGTAGATACGGCCCACGAACGGCGAAATCAGAAACACGCCGGCATCGGCGCAGGCCTGGGCCTGGGCGAAGGAGAACAGCAGGGTGAGGTTGGTCTGGATGCCTTCCTTCTCCAGCTTCTCGGCGGCGCGAATGCCTTCCCAGGTGGAGGCCAGCTTGATCAGCACTCGGTCTTTTGGCACACCGGCCGCCTCGTAAAGGGCGATCAACTGGCGAGCCTTGTTCAGCAGGGCCGGCTCATCGAACGACAGGCGTGCATCAACCTCGGTGGAGATACGCCCTGGGATGACCTTGAGAATGCCTGAGCCCACGGCCACGGCAAACTTGTCGCAGGCCAGGTCGACATCACCCTTGGCGTCGGCCTTCACTTGCTTGAGCAGATCGGCATAGCCCGGGATGGCAGCGGCCTTGAGCAGCAAAGACGGGTTGGTGGTGGCATCGACCGGCTTCAGGCGGGTGATGGCGTCCAGGTCCCCGGTGTCGGCGACCACGGTGGTGAACTGCTTGAGTTGTTCCAGCTTGGAGGTCATGGGCGTGCTCTGTCCTGTGCATTTACTCGACATTACCCGAGCCCCGACAGCCGCTCAAGGGCCTCGGAGCCCTGCGGGCCAGCTGCGGGAGCGGGCTTGCCCGCGAAGGGCTGTACGAAGGGTGAAGTTTCGAGTCGCAAGCAAGCCTGAGGTTCCCTCGCCCTTGGGGTCACCGCCCTTGCAACAACTCCACCGCCTGATCAAACACCGCCAGCGGCTCTGCCGCCTTGTGGATGTCCGCCGACAGCAGTTGGCGGAAACGCCGCGCGCCTTTGAACCCTTGGGCCAGCCCCAGAATATGCCGGGTAACGTGGTGCATCGCGCCACCGCTTTCCATGTGCGCCACGATATAAGGCCGCAACTGCGCCAACGCCTCGCTACGGCTGACCACCGGCGCATCGCTGGCAAACAGCTGCTGGTCCACTTCGGCCAGCAGATAAGGGTTGTGATACGCCTCACGCCCCAGCATTACGCCATCGAAGGTTTCAAGGTGCTTCTGGCATTCGTCCAGGGTCTTGATCCCGCCGTTGAGCACGATCTCCAGGTCCGGGAAGTCCGCCTTCAACTGCGCGGCCACGTCATAGCGCAGGGGTGGAATTTCGCGGTTTTCCTTCGGCGACAGCCCCTCCAGAATGGCGATACGCGCATGCACGGTGAAGCTCCGGCAGCCGGCCTCGCGCACCTGGCCGACGAAGTCGCACAGCTCGGCGTAGCTGTCGCGGCCATTGATGCCAATGCGGTGCTTCACCGTCACCGGGGTGGACACCGCATCACGCATGGCTTTCACGCAGTCGGCCACCAACGCCGGGTGAGCCATCAGGCAGGCGCCGATCATGTTGTTCTGCACCCGGTCGCTCGGGCAGCCGACGTTCAGGTTGACCTCGTCGTAGCCAGCGTCTTCGGCCAGGCGCGCGCAAGCGGCCAGGTCGGCCGGCACACTGCCGCCCAGTTGCAGGGCCAGCGGGTGCTCGGAGGCATCGTGACGCAGGAAGCGCTGGGCATCGTTGTGCAACAGGGCGCCGGTGGTGACCATTTCGGTGTAGAGCAGGGTTTGCTTGGAGAGCAGGCGCAGGAAGAACCGGCAGTGGCGGTCTGTCCAGTCCATCATGGGTGCAACGCTGAAGCGGCGTGACGGCTCAGGGCGCGTGGTTTGTTGGTTTGAAGCTAATTCTAGGGCCATTCTGGTCTACGCATACTTGTGCCATTTTTCGGGTTTTTGAGGCGTTTTTGGTGTGGCAGTGGTACGGCGTACCACCGCTAGCCACGCTTGTACCACCGAAAACCATGGCAACGATCAGAGCAAGGGAAAAGGCCGATGGAACGGTCAGCTATACCGTCCAGCTCCGCCTCAAGAAAAAGGATGTCCTAGTTTACCAAGAGTCCCAGACGTTCGCCTGTAAACACGCTGCGCAGGCCCGAGCGAAGCGGCAGACGCTTCTCAAAACCCTCGATTTAGGGTGACTGACCTCCTCAGGGCGTGAAGCGGTCATTCTATGCCTTCAGGTAGTAAGCCCTGATTGGGCAGCGGATGAAGAGGGCGCGGTAGCTCCGAGGTTGGAAACGCGACGCCACACACGCGTCAACGCTTATGTTAACTGTCGACCTCATACACCCTCTTAAGCACTTATCCGTCTGCATGGCATAAAGCGTCTGCGATAGCGCAGGCGCTTTTGGATCAACTCGAATGGCGGGGCTTAATTGCCGCCGAAAACCTCAGAGACAGACGAGAGCGGATAGTGCGTTGGGTACGGGAGCGTTGCGACACCCGACTCGATCGCAGCACGTGCCACCGCATCGGATACGGCGCTGATCAGACGAGCGTCCAGCGGCTTCGGAATGATGTACTCACGACCGAACTCCAGGCCTTCGACACCGTAGGCTTCGCACACTTCCTTAGGCACTGGCAGCTTGGCCAGGTCTTTCAGGGCGATAGCAGCGGCGATCTTCATTTCTTCGTTGATGCGCTTGGCGCGAACGTCCAGGGCACCACGGAAGATGAACGGGAAGCCCAGTACGTTGTTGACCTGGTTCGGGTAGTCGGAACGACCGGTAGCCATGATCACGTCGCTGCGAGTGGCGTGCGCCAGCTCTGGCGAGATTTCCGGGTCCGGGTTCGAGCAGGCGAACACGATCGGGTTGGCCGCCATCGACTTCAGGCCTTCCGGGCTCAGCAGGTTCGGGCCGGACAGGCCTACGAACACGTCGGCACCGTCAAGGGCGTCAGCCAGGGTGCGCTTGTCGGTAGCGTGGGCGAACTGCGCCTTGTACTGGTTCAGGTCGTCACGGCCAGCGTGGATCACGCCGCTGCGGTCGACCATGAGGATATTGCTAGCGCCCGCGCCCATGCTTATAAGCAGCTTCATGCAAGAGATGGCTGCAGCGCCAGCCCCCAGGCAGACGATCTTGGCGTCCTCCAGCTTCTTGCCGGCGATTTCCAGGGCGTTGATCATGCCGGCGGCGGTAACGATGGCGGTACCGTGCTGGTCATCGTGGAACACCGGGATGTCGCACTGCTCGATCAAGGTGCGCTCGATTTCGAAGCACTCAGGGGCCTTGATGTCTTCAAGGTTGATGCCACCGAAGGTGATCGAAATGCGGCGAACGGTGTCGATGAACGCTTGTGGGCTTTCCGATTCGACCTCGATGTCGAACACGTCGATACCGGCGAATCGCTTGAACAGAACACCCTTGCCTTCCATCACCGGCTTGGAGGCCAGCGGGCCGAGATCACCCAGTCCAAGGATGGCGGTGCCATCGGAAATCACCGCGACCAGATTGCCCTTACCGGTGTACCTGTAGGCCAACTCAGCATCACGAGCAATTTCACGTACTGGCTCTGCAACACCTGGGCTGTAGGCCAAAGATAGGTCCCGGGCGGTGGCGGTAGGCTTCGAAAGCTCTACGCTGAGTTTTCCTGGTCGTGGCTGGGCGTGGTATTCGAGCGCGTCGTTTTTGAGACTCATTGCAGCATCCTAAAAGGGTCTGGCCCCGAGCATTCGGCTGCGCAGACTTGTTTTATTTTTATCAGGAGTTGCCGCGCAAGGACGCTACAGGTGTGCGTGGCACCCGTGTCACCCTCACGCGGCAAACGAGGTGCTTAGAAGATTCGGTCGCTTTTCGCGTAGTGTTCAACTACGTCGATCAACGCTTGGTGAACAACGCTGTGGTCTTGGGTGACCAAGGCCGTGTCCAGCTGGTTCATATACTCCAGCAGCTGGCGGTGGTTTCGTCTGGCGAAGTCAGCCTCTAGCGCTTGGTCTTCATAGATGAGCACGTATGTGCGGCAGAACCCGGCAATCAAGAACGCTGCACAGGATTGGAATGGCTCATTTTGGATGATGGCTTCGCAATGAGCGTTGGCGTGTTTGAACGAGTCGGTACCTGGGAGAGCGGCGGCGAATCGTTGCACCATTTCTGAAAAGTTCATGCTTACCTAAACCTCTTGTTGCTGCACTAAGCACGGTCAGCGCGGGGAGTGAAAGAAAGCCGCTGGCCACGTACCGAACTGTCTACCGCTGTCCCGTCCCACACACGCTCGCCATTTACAAAAGTGGCGACGATGCTCGAAGAAAATGCGGTGTCATCGAAAGGCGTCCAGCCGCACTTGGAAAGCACCTGATCATTGGTTACGTAGTGCGGACGCTGAGGGTCAACAAGAACCAGGTCCGCAGCGTAGCCTTCACGAAGGTAGCCGCGGTTGCTTACGCGGAACAGCTCAGCCGGCGCATGGCTCACGACTTCAACCAGTCGTTCGAGCGTCAGCGCTCCTTGGAATACACGCTCCAGAGCGGTTTGAAGTGCATATTGGACAAGCGGGATACCTGATGGCGCTTGGCTGTAGTTGCCTTGCTTCTCTTCAAGCAGGTGCGGCGCGTGGTCAGTCGCCAATACGTCGAGGCGGCCTTCAGCTAGCGCCCTCACGATGGCATCCCGGTCACGGGCAGTCTTGATGGCCGGGTTGCACTTGATCAAGAAACCGAGACTGTCATAGTCGTGCTCGGTGAAGTGCAGGAAATGCACACAGGTCTCAGCGGTAATGCGCTTGCTTGCGATTGGCCCTGGTTCAAACAGCTCAAGCTCTTCTGCGGTGGAGATGTGCAGCACGTGGAGCCGAGTACCGTGCTTGCGCGCCAACTCAATGGCCAGCCGAGTAGATTTGATGCATGCCTCGCGTGAACGAATCAGCGGGTGCTCTCGGGCTGGAATGTCGTCGCCGAAGCGCGCTTTGGCTTTTTCCAGTTCCGCGTTGATCATCGGGGTATCTTCACAGTGCGTGATGATCGGCACCGGGGACACACGGAAGATCTCGTTCAACACGTCTGGGTTGTCGACCAGCATGTTACCGGTCGAGGCACCCATGAATACCTTCAGGCCGGGTGTGCTGGCCGGGTCGATGTCACGAATTGCGTCCAGGTTGTCGTTGCTTGCCCCCATGTAGAAGGCGTAGTTGACAACACTC
>NZ_BCBI01000044.1:0-49694 GCF_001320565.1 Pseudomonas sp. NBRC 111132 | reverse complement strand
CATCTTCGAGAAGGACCGTGCGCTGGCACGGCGCTTCCAGAAGGTGGACGTCAGCGAGCCATCGGTCGAAGACACCGTGGGCATTCTGCGCGGCCTGAAGGGGCGTTTCGAAAGCCACCACAACATCGAGTACAGTGACGAAGCCCTGCGCGCCGCCGCTGAACTGGCCTCGCGCTACATCAATGACCGGCACATGCCGGACAAGGCCATCGACGTAATCGACGAAGCCGGCGCCTACCAGCGTCTGCAACCGGAGGCCAACCGCGTCAAGCGCATCGATGTGCCGCAAGTCGAGGATATCGTCGCCAAGATCGCGCGGATTCCGCCGAAGCATGTCAGCAGTTCCGACAAGGAGCTGCTGCGTAACCTTGAGCGCGACCTGAAACTGACCGTGTTCGGCCAGGACCAGGCAATCGACTCGCTGTCCACCGCGATCAAGTTGTCTCGTGCCGGCCTCAAGTCGCCAGACAAACCGGTTGGTTCGTTCCTGTTCGCTGGCCCCACTGGTGTCGGCAAGACCGAAGCGGCGCGGCAGCTGGCCAAGGCGCTGGGCGTGGAACTGGTGCGCTTCGACATGTCCGAGTACATGGAGCGCCACACCGTGTCGCGCCTCATCGGTGCGCCGCCTGGTTATGTTGGTTTCGACCAGGGTGGTTTGCTGACCGAGGCGATTACCAAACAACCGCACTGCGTGTTGCTGCTCGACGAAATCGAGAAGGCTCACCCGGAAGTCTTCAACCTGCTGTTGCAGGTGATGGACCACGGTACCCTGACCGACAACAACGGGCGCAAAGCCGACTTCCGTAACGTGATCCTGATCATGACCACCAACGCCGGTGCCGAAACCGCGGCGCGGGCGTCGATCGGCTTCACTCATCAGGACCACGCGTCCGATGCCATGGAAGTGATCCGCAAGAGCTTCACGCCAGAGTTCCGCAACCGCCTGGATACCATCATCCAGTTTGGCCGCCTGAGCACAGAGACGATCAAAAGCATCGTCGACAAGTTCCTTATCGAACTGCAGGCGCAGCTGGAAGACAAGCGTGTGCTGCTGGAAGTCAGCGATGATGCGCGTGGCTGGCTGGCGGTTTCGGGGTACGACGCGCAGATGGGTGCGCGGCCGATGGCGCGGCTGATCCAGGACAAGATCAAGCGGCCGCTGGCCGAGGAGATCTTGTTCGGCGAGCTGGCCGAGCATGGCGGCGTGGTGCACGTCGACCTGCGCGATGGCGAACTGGTGTTCGACTTCGAGACCACGGCTGAGGTCGCGTGATGCAGGGGGGGCTGCAAAGCAGCCCCCTTGTAATCTGGCAGGCACAAAAAAGCCCGGCACATGGCCGGGCTTTTTCATGGCTGGAGCTTAGCGCGCACGGTAGGTGATGCGGCCTTTGCTCAGGTCATAAGGCGTCAGCTCGACGCGGACCTTGTCGCCAGTGAGAATACGGATGTAGTTCTTGCGCATCTTTCCGGAGATGTGCGCGGTTACGACGTGCCCGTTTTCCAACTCCACGCGGAACATGGTGTTGGGCAGGGTGTCGACGACAGTACCTTCCATTTCGAAGCTGTCTTCTTTCGACATGCAGTAGAGCCCTCGGATCCAGTGTTGGCCCGACGCATAACCGCACCGGGCAAAAAAGTGGCGTGGATTATGCCGGAAAACTGCGTGTCAAGCCAATGTCTTTCAGTTGAGGGTGACCCAACGCTGGTTTATCAGCAGCTCGATAGGCCGATACTGCGTCTTGTAGTTCATTTTCTTGCAGTTCTTGATCCAGTAACCCAGGTACACCGCTTCCAGGTCCTGGCGCAGGGCTTCGGTGATCTGCCAGAGGATGGCGAAGCGGCCAAGGCTGCGGCGTTCCTCATCCGGCTCGTAGAAGGTGTACACCGCTGACAGGCCATTGGGCAGCAGGTCGCACACGGCCACCGCCATCAGGTGGCCTTCGAGGCGGAACTCGTAGAACCAGCAGAACGGCAGGTCACGTACCAGAAAAGTGGAGAACTGGTCGCGGCTGGGTGGGTACATGTCACCGTCGGCGTGGCGCGTTTCGATGTAGCGCCGGTAGAGCTCGAAGTACTCTTCCTTGAACGCCGGGCGAGCTGCCGTCACGGTCAGGTCGGCGTTGCGTTTGAGGATGCGCCGCTGCTGGCGGTTGGGGATGAAGCGCGCCGCCGGGATGCGCGCCGGCACGCAGGCGTTGCAGTTCTGGCAATGTGGGCGGTACAGGTGGTCGCCGCTGCGTCGAAAGCCCATTTCCGACAAGTCGGCGTACACATTCACGTCCATCGGCTGGCTGGGGTCGAGGAACAGCGTGGTCGCCTGCTCGTCTGGCAGGTAGCTGCAGGAGTGGGGTTGAGTGGCATAGAACTTCAACCGCGCCAGCTCTGTCATGATCAACCCCCCTCGGTGAGACTTTGATTTAAGTGTAAGCCAGCTACGGCAACTCGCCTAGGCAACCCATGTAGCGCTGTTGGGCTGGTCGAGGTGGCGTGCCAGGTAATCGGCGAACTCGGCGCGGCTGATGGCATGGGCACCCAGGCTGTGCAGGTGGTTGGTGGGCATCTGGCAGTCGATAAGCGCAAAGCCCGCATCGCGCAGGTGGTTGACCAGGGTGACGAAGCCGACCTTGGAGGCGTTGTCGGCGCGGCTGAACATCGATTCGCCAAAGAACAGCTGGCCCATGGCCAGGCCGTACAGGCCGCCGACCAGCTTACCGTCCTGGCGTACCTCCACCGAATGGGCGATGCCGCGGCGGTGCAGCTCGCAATAGGCGTTGCGCATGGTGTCGGTAATCCAGGTGCCGTCGGCGTAGTCGCGTGGCGCAGCGCAGGCGGCGATCACGGCCGGAAAGTCGGTGTCGAAGCTGACCTGGTAGCGGCCTTGGCGCATCAGCTTGGCCAGCGAGCGCGACACGTGCAACTGGTCGGGGAGCAGCACTGTACGTGGGTCGGGTGACCACCACAGGATCGGCTGGCCGTCCTGGTACCACGGGAAGCAGCCATGGCGATACGCTTGTACCAGGCGCTCGGGGCTCAGGTCACCGCCAGCGGCCAGCAGGCCGTTGGGGTCATGCAGGGCCTTTTCCAGGGGTGGGAAGGTCAGCGAGTCGCGAGTCAGCCAGGTAAGCATGGTCTATCGTGCGGTGGGGGAGGGGAGAGGGCAGCATGGCGCGGGTGAAATGCAGGGTCAATCTCTTTGGCTTCTTCGCGGGCGATGAAAACAGGCAATTTAAGACACATTCATCAAGCCGCAGGCACCATCCGCTACATTTGCTGTCACACCTGTGCAAAAACACAGCATAAGCCTTTGTCACAAAAGAAAATGCGTGCTCAAATTGCAGCTATATGATTCGCCCCCGCTCAAACACCCATACGGCGTGCCGTCATGGCGGCTGGCGGGCAGTAATGTTAAAAGTAGTGGTTCATTGGTCGCGCAGCGGCCGATCACTATTGGACGCGCACCACGCGCAGGAATAGACGCGTTTTGAAGAAATCCACCGCAACCCCAGCTCCCTTGCCTGTGCCTCTGTGGCGGCAGCAGCTGCATTATCGCCTCAAGGAAGGTGCGTTGATCGCTGTCGGCGCCCTGTGCCTGTACCTGTGGATGGCGCTGCTGACCTACGACACCTCGGACCCAGGCTTCAGCCACACCAGCAACGTCGACCAGGTGCAGAATGCTGCCGGGCGTGCCGGTGCCTACTTCGCCGACATCCTGTTCATGGTGCTGGGCTACTTCGCCTATATCTTCCCGCTGCTGCTGGCGGTCAAGACTTGGCAGATATTCCGTGAGCGCCACCAGCCGTGGGATTGGAGCGGCTGGTTGTTCTCCTGGCGGCTGATCGGCCTGGTGTTCCTGGTGCTGTCGGGGGCGGCGCTGGCGCATATCCACTTCCACCCGCCGGCGAGCCTGCCGTTCTCCGCCGGTGGTGCACTGGGCGAAAGCCTCGGCGACCTGGCGCGCAACCTGCTGAACGTGCAGGGCAGCACGCTGATGTTCATTGCCCTGTTCCTGTTCGGCCTGACCGTGTTCACCGATCTGTCGTGGTTCAAGGTGATGGACCTGACCGGCAAGATCACCCTCGACCTGTTCGAACTGGTGCAAGGGGCGGCCAATCGCTGGTGGGAAGCGCGCAACGAGCGCAAGCGCCTCGAGGCACAGCTGCGCGAGGATGAGCCAGTGGTCAGGGCTGCACCCATGGCCACCGAGAAGCGGGAACCGGCCAAACCGGCGCTGCGTGAACGTATCTTCAAGCGTGAAGCGTCGCCCGCCCCGGTGGTTGAACCCCGTGAGCCAACCCTCGGCCGCGAGCCTGCCGCCCCGCCGCGCGAGCCAACCCTCGCCCGTGAGCCGGTCGTGCCGCGTGACGCGGTGGTGCCACGTGCGCAGCCTGCAACCCCGATGATCGTGCCACCGGCAGCCGACAAGGCGCCGGAACCGAGCAAGCGGGTGATGAAGGAGAAGCAGGCGCCGCTGTTCGTCGACAGCGCCGTGGAGGGCACCTTGCCGTCGATTTCCATTCTCGACCCGGCCGAGCAGAAGAAGATCGAGTACTCGCCGGAGTCTCTGGCCGGTGTCGGTCAGCTGCTGGAAATCAAGCTCAAGGAATTCGGTGTGGAAGTGGCGGTGGACTCGATCCACCCGGGCCCGGTGATTACCCGCTACGAAATTCAACCGGCCGCCGGTGTGAAGGTCAGCCGCATCGCCAACCTGGCCAAGGACCTGGCGCGTTCGCTGGCCGTGACCAGCGTGCGGGTGGTCGAGGTCATCCCTGGCAAGACCACCGTCGGTATCGAGATCCCCAACGAAAACCGCCAGATGGTGCGCTTCTCCGAAGTGCTGGCCACGCCGCAGTTCGACGAGCAGAAATCGCCGGTCACCCTGGCCTTGGGCCACGACATCGGCGGCAAGCCGGTGATCACCGACCTGGCGAAGATGCCGCACCTGCTGGTGGCCGGTACTACGGGTTCTGGTAAGTCGGTGGGTGTCAACGCGATGATTCTGTCGATCCTGTTCAAATCCAGCCCGGAAGACGCGCGGCTGATCATGATCGACCCGAAAATGCTCGAACTGTCCATCTACGAAGGCATCCCGCACCTTCTGTGCCCGGTGGTCACCGATATGAAGGACGCCGCCAACGCCTTGCGCTGGAGCGTGGCCGAGATGGAACGGCGCTACAAGCTGATGGCGGCCATGGGCGTGCGTAACCTGGCCGGCTTCAACCGCAAGATCAAGGACGCCCAGGAAGCCGGTGAAGTCATCCATGATCCGCTGTATCGCCGCGAGAGCATGGACGACGAGCCGCCTACACTGAAAACCCTGCCGACCATCGTGGTGGTGGTGGACGAGTTCGCCGACATGATGATGATCGTCGGCAAGAAGGTCGAAGAGCTGATTGCCCGTATCGCGCAGAAGGCGCGGGCAGCCGGTATCCACCTGATCCTCGCCACGCAGCGCCCGTCGGTGGACGTGATCACCGGCCTGATCAAGGCCAACATCCCGACCCGTATGGCGTTCCAGGTGTCGAGCAAGATCGACTCGCGCACCATCATCGACCAAGGCGGCGCCGAGCAGTTGCTGGGCCACGGCGACATGCTGTACATGCCGCCGGGCACCAGCCTGCCAATCCGCGTGCACGGTGCGTTCGTTTCCGACGACGAAGTGCACCGCACGGTCGAAGCGTGGAAGCTGCGCGGCGCCCCGGACTACAACGACGACATCCTCAACGGCGTCGAAGAGGCCGGCAGCGGCTTCGATGGCGGCGGCGGTGGTGGCGATGGTGACGATGCCGAAACCGATGCACTGTATGATGAAGCGGTGCAATTCGTGCTTGAGAGCCGTCGTGCTTCCATTTCTGCAGTGCAACGCAAGTTGAAGATCGGCTACAACCGTGCTGCGCGCATGATCGAGTCGATGGAGATGGCTGGCGTCGTCACCCCGATGAACAGTAACGGCTCGCGGGAAGTGATTGCCCCAGGTGGCCCGCGCGACTGATGAACACCCTGTCGGGCGCCAACGGTGGTGCCCGGCCTTTTCAACGCTCAATGAGGATTCCCATGCGCGCGATTCGCATGCTGTTGGTTTCTGCCCTGGCTCTGGGCACTGTTACGGCTTATGCCGGTGAGCAAGATGTACAACGCTTGACCCAGCTGCTGGAGAAGTCGCAGACCATCGAGGCCAACTTTTCCCAGCTGACCCTGGGCGCCGATGGCACCAGCCTGCAGGAAACCTCGGGCAAGATGACGGTCAAGCGCCCAGGCCTGTTCTACTGGCACACCGATGCGCCGCAGGAGCAGGTGGTGGTGTCGGATGGCAAGAACGTCACCCTGTGGGACCCGGACCTGGAGCAGGCCACCATCAAGAAGCTCGACGTGCGTCTGAACCAGACCCCGGCTCTGCTGCTGTCCGGTGACGTGTCGAAGATCAGCCAGAGCTTCGATATCGCCTCGAAGGAGCAGGGCGAAGTGATGGACTTCACCCTCAAGCCCAAGACCAAGGACACGCTGTTCGATTCGCTGCGCGTCTCGTTCCGCAAGGGCCTGATCAATGACATGCAATTGATCGACAGTGTTGGTCAGCGCACCAACATCCTGTTCAATGGCGTCAAGGCCAACCAGGCGGTGCCGGACAGCAAGTTCACGTTCGACATCCCCAAAGGCGCCGACGTGATCAAGGAGTAACCAGAGCCCGTCATGGACCTGTTTCGAAGCGAACCCGTCGCCCAGCCCCTGGCCGCCCGCCTGCGCCCGTCCAACCTGGATGAATACGTTGGCCAGGAGCACCTGCTGGCGCGCGGTAAACCGCTGCGCGAGGCGCTGGAGCAGGGGGCGCTGCACTCGATGATTTTCTGGGGGCCACCTGGGGTGGGCAAAACCACCCTGGCGCGGCTGCTCGCGCAGTTCTGCGATGCGCACTTCGAAACGGTGTCGGCGGTGCTGGCTGGGGTGAAAGAGATTCGCCAGGCGGTGGAGGTGGCCAAGCAGCAGGCTGGTCAATATGGCCGCCGCACCATCTTGTTCGTTGACGAAGTGCACCGTTTCAACAAGTCGCAGCAGGACGCCTTTCTACCCTATGTGGAAGACGGCACACTGCTGTTCATCGGCGCCACCACCGAAAACCCGTCGTTCGAGCTGAACAACGCGTTGTTGTCGCGGGCGCGGGTCTACGTGCTCAAGAGCCTGGACGAGGCGGCCCTGCGCAAGCTGGTCAACCGTGCGCTGACCGAAGAGCGTGGCCTGGGCAAGCGCAACCTGCGGGTGGGTGACGAAGCTTTCAAGATGCTGATGGCCGCCGCCGACGGTGATGGCCGGCGCATGCTCAATTTCCTCGAGAACGCTTCGGACCTGGCCGAAGATGGCAGCGAGATCGACGTCGAGATGCTGCAGAGCCTGCTGGGTGACAGCCGTCGCCGTTTCGACAAGGGCGGCGAGGCGTTCTACGACCAGATTTCCGCGTTGCACAAGTCGGTGCGCGGCTCCAACCCCGATGGTGCTTTGTATTGGTTCGCCCGCATGCTCGACGGCGGCTGCGACCCGCTGTACATCGCCCGCCGCGTGGTGCGTATGGCCAGCGAGGACATCGGTAATGCCGACCCGCGCGCGCTCAGCCTGTGCCTGGCAGCCTGGGACGTGCAGGAGCGCCTTGGCAGCCCCGAGGGTGAGCTGGCGGTGGCCCAGGCCATCACCTACCTGGCCTGTGCGCCCAAGAGCAACGCGGTGTACATGGGCTTCAAGACGGCGCTGCGAGAAGCCGCCGAACATGGGTCGCTGGAAGTGCCGCTGCACCTGCGCAATGCCCCGACCAAGCTGATGAAGCAACTGGGCTATGGTGACGAGTACCGCTACGCCCACGATGAACCCGACGCCTACGCCGCCGGTGAGGATTACTTCCCCGATGAGCTGGAGCCACGCCAGTACTACCAGCCAGTGCCCCGTGGCCTGGAACTGAAAATTGGCGAGAAACTGCGCCACTTGGCCGACTTGGACCGAAACAGCCCCCGTCAGCGGAGAAAACCATGATCGCACTCATTGCCGCGGTCAGCGCGGGCGGTGTTGCTGGCACTTTGTTGCGCTTCGCTACCGCCAATTGGGTCGCGGCCCACTGGCCACGGCACTTCTATGCCGGTACGCTGGCGGTCAACCTGGTTGGCTGCCTGCTGATCGGCCTGCTCTATGGCTTGTTCTTGCACAAGCCGCTGGCGCCGATCGAATTGCGCGCTGGCTTGATTGTCGGCTTCCTCGGTGGCCTGACAACCTTTTCCTCTTTCTCGCTCGATACCGTGCGCCTGATGGAAAGCGGGCAAGTGCCCCTTGCCTTGGGCTATACCAGTATCAGCGTGGTGGGTGGGCTGCTTGCAACCTGGGCTGGCCTGTCCCTGACCCGATTCTGAACCAACACTTACATATAACGAGAGAACGATATGCTCGATTCCAAACTGTTACGCGGCCAACTTCAGGAAGTGGCGGATCGCCTGGCCTCCCGTGGCTTCAGCCTGGATGTCGCGCGCATCGAATCACTGGAAGAACGCCGCAAGGCGGTGCAGACCCGCACCGAGCAGCTGCAGGCCGAGCGTAACGCCCGCTCCAAGTCCATCGGTCAGGCCAAGGCCAAGGGCGAAGACATCGCGCCGCTGATGGCCGACGTCGAGCGCATGGCCAATGAACTGGCCGCCGGCAAGCTTGAGCTGGACGGCATCCAGGCCGAGCTGGACGGCATTCTGCTGACCATCCCCAACCTGCCGGACGCCAGCGTACCGGTCGGTGCCAGCGAAGACGACAACGTCGAAGTGCGCCGTTGGGGCACGCCGAAGGCGTTCGACTTCGAAATCAAGGACCACGTCGCCCTTGGTGAAGTCAGCGGTGGCCTGGACTTCGAAGCGGCTGCCAAGCTGTCCGGCGCCCGTTTTGCTGTGCTGCGTGGCCCGATCGCCCGCCTGCACCGCGCCCTGGCGCAGTTCATGATCAACCTGCACACCGGCGAGCACGGCTACGAGGAACACTACACCCCTTACCTGGTGCAGGCTCCGGCCCTACAGGGCACCGGCCAGTTGCCGAAGTTCGAGGAAGACCTGTTCAAGATCACCCGCGAAGGCGAGGCTGACTTCTACCTGATCCCGACCGCCGAAGTGTCGCTGACCAACCTGGTAGCGGGTGAAATCCTCGACGCCAAGCAACTGCCGCTGAAACTGGTTGCCCACACCCCATGCTTCCGCAGCGAAGCCGGTGCTTCCGGCCGCGACACCCGCGGCATGATCCGCCAGCACCAGTTCGACAAGGTCGAGATGGTCCAGGTGGTAGAGCCGGCCAAATCGATGGAAGCCTTGGAAGGCCTGACTGCCAACGCTGAGCGCGTGCTGCAGTTGCTGGAGCTGCCGTACCGCGTGCTGGCCCTGTGCACCGGCGACATGGGCTTTGGTGCAGTGAAAACCTACGATCTGGAAGTGTGGGTGCCGAGCCAGGACAAGTACCGCGAAATCAGCTCGTGCTCCAACTGCGGCGACTTCCAGGCGCGCCGCATGCAGGCCCGCTGGCGTAACCCGGAAACCGGCAAGCCAGAACTGGTGCACACCCTCAACGGCTCTGGCCTGGCCGTAGGCCGTACTTTGGTTGCCGTACTGGAAAACTACCAGCAGGCCGACGGCTCGATCCTGGTGCCGGAAGTGCTGAAGCCGTACATGGGCGGCGTCGAGGTCATCCGCTAAATGAATTACCTGCCGCTGTTCCACAAGCTGCAGGGCGGCCGCGTGCTGGTCGTCGGCGGCGGTGAGATCGCCTTGCGCAAGGCGCGCCTGCTGGCCGATGCCGGCGGTGTGCTGCGCGTGGTGGCGCCGGACGTCGACGGCCAGTTGGCCGCGTTGGCCCGGGAAGGTGGCGGTGAGGTGCTGGTGCGTGGCTATCAGGCAGCCGACCTTGTCGGTTGCCGGCTGGTGATCGCGGCTACCGACGACCCTGGGCTCAATGCCCAGGTGTCGGCCGATGCGCAGGCCCTCAGCCTGCCGGTCAACGTGGTGGATGCGCCGGCCCTGTGCACGGTGATCTTCCCAGCGATCGTCGACCGCTCGCCGCTGGTGATTGCGGTTTCCAGCGGTGGTGATGCCCCAGTGCTGGCGCGCTTGATTCGCGCCAAGCTGGAGGCGTGGATCCCTTCGGCCTACGGCGAGCTGGCCGGGCTGGCGGCGCGTTTCCGGCACAAGGTCAAATCCTTGTACCCAGACGTCAACCAGCGCCGCGGCTTCTGGGAAACCGTGTTCCAGGGGCCGATCGCCGAGCGCCAGCTGGCCGGGCAGGGCGCTGAAGCCGAGCGCCTGTTGCAGGCGATGGTAGAAGGCGCGCCGGTGCAGCAGGGCGGTGAGGTGTACTTGGTAGGTGCTGGCCCGGGCGATCCGGACTTGCTGACCTTCCGAGCCTTGCGCCTGATGCAGCAGGCCGATGTGGTGCTGTACGACCGCCTGGTGGCGCCAGCCATTATCGAGATGTGCCGGCGGGATGCCGAGCGCATCTACGTGGGCAAGCGCCGCGCTGAGCATGCCGTGCCGCAGGATCAGATCAACCGCCTGCTGGTCGATCTGGCCCAGCAGGGCAAGCGGGTGCTGCGCCTGAAGGGTGGCGACCCGTTCATCTTCGGCCGGGGAGGCGAAGAGATCGAGGAACTGGCCGAGCATGGCATCCCGTTCCAGGTGGTGCCGGGCATCACGGCGGCCAGTGGCTGTTCCGCTTATGGCGGCATTCCGCTGACTCACCGCGACTATGCCCAGTCGGTGCGTTTCGTCACCGGGCACCTGAAGGATGGCACCAGCAACTTGCCATGGAATGACCTGGTGGCGCCAGCGCAGACCTTGGTGTTCTACATGGGCTTGGTGGGTTTGCCGACCATTTGCGCCGAGTTGATTCGCCATGGGCGAGCGGCCAGCACACCGGCTGCTTTGGTTCAGCAGGGGACGACGCGAAACCAGCGGGTGTTCACCGGTACCCTGGCAGACCTGCCGGGCCTGGTGGCCCAGCATGAAGTGCATGCGCCAACCCTGGTGATTGTCGGGGAAGTGGTGCAGTTGCGTGAAAAGCTGGCCTGGTTCGAAGGTTCGCAGAACAGCTGACAATGCTGGGGCTGCAAAGCAGCCCCGGCTTTCTCAAGCCTGCCAAATCCCCTTGCCCGCCAGCCGCTCCCGATCATGCGGCGCGCCAAAGTCCTGCAAAGGCCCTTTAGGCACTATCCCGTTCGGGTTGATGGTCTTGTGGCTCATGTAGTAGTGCTTCTGTATATGCTCCATATCCACAGTGGCCGCTACCCCTGGCCACTGGTACAGCTCGCGCAGCCAGTTCGACAGGTTGTGGTAGTCGCTCAGGCGCCGCAGGTTGCACTTGAAGTGCCCGTGGTACACAGCGTCGAAGCGCACAAGCGTGGTGAACAGGCGTACATCGGCCTCAGTCAGGTACTCACCCGCCAGGTAGCGATTGCGGCTTAGCAAGTCTTCCAGGTAATCCAGTTCGTTGAACACATCATCAAACGCCGCTTCGTAGGCGTCTTGCGTGGTGGCAAAGCCTGCCCGGTAAACGCCGTTGTTCACCGCCGGATAAATGCGCTCGTTCAGCGCCTCGATGACCGGTCGCAGTGGTTCGGGGTACAAATCCAGGGCGTTGCCAGTCAGCTCGTTGAACGCGCTGTTGAAGATACGGATGATCTCCGACGATTCGTTGTTGACGATGCGCTGCTCTTTCTTGTCCCACAGGACAGGCACGGTCACCCGGCCGGTGTAATGCGGGTCATCCTGGGTATAGCGCTGGTGCAGATACTGCAGGGCGCCAAGGTGGTCGCCGCTGGAGCCTTGCTGCTGGTCAAAGGTCCAGCCATGGTCTTGCATCTGCCAACTGACCACCGACACATCGATCAATGGCTCAAGGCCTTTGAGGGCGCGCAAGATCAGGGTGCGATGAGCCCATGGGCAGGCCAGCGAGACGTACAGGTGGTAACGGCCGGCTTCGGGGGCGGGGAGTTGATTGCGGCGTTGGGCGTTTTCGCGTTTGAACGTACCGTCCTTGCCGTTTTCATACCACTGGTCATGCCAGCGGCCGTCGATCAAAAGGCCCATGAGTGAGCTCCTCGGTACAAAGTGATTTGTCGTTGGAGCCCAGTCTAGGCCAAATCGTTCGAACAAATAGCGCAAAGATCGGGGTGATACGATCGGTTAAATCGATCGGTTTCGCGTGTTCCAGTAGCCTTGAGCTGTCGCAAACGCTTGTTCGCGGTCCCGCCCTAAGCCCCGCAATGCCAGGGCCATGGTGGCGATGACGGCCTTCTCGCCATAGCTGTCTTCAACCTCGCCACGCCAGAACGCCAGCAACTGTTCGGCCTGCAGGCTGGGCGGTTTGACATGTCGGCGCTCGCTCAGCGCTGGCCACTCTTCGTCCCACGCTTCGCCCGCCGTGGTGCCGTAGAGGTGGCTGATGACATCAGGGTTGACCTCGATCTCGCCACCGTCGCCCTTGATCACCACGGCATGATCGCCCAGCAGCCGGCTAGCCTCGCGGTGCACGGCCTGATAGCCGGGATGGAAGATGCTTTGCAGGCCACAGCGCGCACCCAGCGGGTTGAGCACTCGGGCCAGCGAGTGGATCGGTGAGCGCAGGCCCAAGGTGTTGCGCAGGTCGATCATGCGCTGCAATTGCGGCGCCCAATCGTGCAGCGGGAAGAACGCCAACTGGTGCTGGTCCAGTGCGTTGCCGACTGCATCCCAATCGCGGCATAGCGGGATCTGCAACCGTTCGAGCAACTGTTCGCTGTACATGCGCCCGGCGGTGTGCGCGCCACCGCCGTGCATCAGGATGCGCACGCCATTGTTGGCCAGGCACTTGGCAGCCAACAGGTACCAGGGCAGGTGGCGCTTCTTGCCGGCGTAAGTGGGCCAGTCCAGGTCCACGGCGATGCGCGGCGCCTGCAGGTGGGTGCGCAGGGCCTCGGTGAAGCCGGCCAGTTCTTCGGCGCTTTCTTCCTTGTGGCGCAGCAGCATGAGGAAGGCGCCCAGCTGAGTGTCTTCGACCTTGCCTTCCAGCAGCAGGGTCATGGCAGCACGGGCTTCTTCGCGGGTCAGGCCGCGCGCACCGCGCTTGCCTTTGCCGAGAATGCGCACGAATTCGGCGAACGGGTGTTCGGCGGGAGTTTCCAGGGTGAGCGGACGAGGGTCGGTCATATGCAGTTGGTCGGCTTGGGCAGGCCCGCCAGCTTGGCGGCGAGTTTGGCGGGGGTGCCGTTGAACAGGCGGTTCAGGTGCGGGCTGTTGCCCTTGTCCGGGCCCAGTTTCAGCGCCGTGTACTTGATCAGCGGGCGCGTGGCCGGGGACAGCTGGAATTCCTGGTAGAACTGGCGCAACAGTTCGAGGATCTCCCAGTGGTCCGCCGTCAGCAGGATGCCTTCGCGTTCGGCCAAGGCCTCGGCAGCAGCGTGGGACCAGTCTTGCAGGTCGACCAGGAAGCCGTCCTTGTCCAGGGCGATCGCTTGATCGCCAACGGTGAGCGTACTCATAGCCAGCTATTGACCTTGTCGTAGTGAAGCGACAGTTCGACGAACCCGGCGTAGTCCACGGCTTTGGCCAGTTCGTTGTCGATGGCGCGGGCTTGCAGGTCTTCGTTCAGGGCGAACAGGCGTGTGGCTAGGCCGGCACCTTGCAGCTGGCGGTGCGGCTCGCTGCCGCAGCGCAGGGCATACACCGCATCGCCGCACAGTAGCAGCGCGTCGTCGGCTCCGAGCAGGCGCAGGCAGCTGGCCAGGCGCTCGTCGCCAAACGGGGAGTGGGCAATTACATGCAGGGTCGTCATCAAAGTGTTATCACCTGGTCAAAACGGGCGATCAGCGCGGACAAGGCCGCGTCATCGAGCACTTGCACCGGCAGTGCCAGGGTATCGGCTGCAAGGCCGCGGCGGGTGAGGCTGTGGCTGCAAGCGAACAGTTCCTCTACACCGAACATCGGCAGCGCTTGCAGGTTAGCGGCCAGGTTCTTCTGTTGCACCTCGGTGGGTTGCTGGCCGGGAGCGAGCTGGAACACGCCGTCGTCCAGAAACAGCATGCCCAGCGGCAGGTCGAATGCCCCGCCGGCCAGGGCGATGTCCAGTGCCTCACGGGCCGATGGGCCGTTCCACGGGGCCTGGCGGCTGATGATCAACATGGATTTAGCCATTTCAATCGCCTCCGAAGCAGACAAGGCGGTCAGCAACCTGCGCCGCTTCATGCAGTTGGCCAAGCCCCGACAGTTCCCAAGGTTTGGGCAGGTTCACGGCCGGGCGCTGGTAACGGTTGGCTTCGGCTTCATCGAGCACGCCACGGCGCAGGGCAGCGGCGATGCACACCACGGCGTCCAACTGGTGGGTCTCGATAAAGGTACGCCACTGGCCAGCCACGTCCAGTTCGTCCTGGGGGGCGACCACGTTGGCCGAGGCGCTGTGCACCCCGTCCTGATAGAAGAACAGCCGGGCAATCTCATGCCCGCCGGCCAGCACTGCCTCGGCATAGCGCAAGGCACGCCGCGAGGAGGGCGCATGGGCCGGGGAGAACACCGCGATAGCGAATTTCATGGATAACTCATGCAAAGGAATGCTGCCATGATAAAGCAAAAAAGCCCGCGCCCGCTTGTGCAAGCGGCGCGGGCTTCTATTGATTCCCCAGGCCTGTGCGATCCCTTGCAGGAGCGGCCTTGTGTCGCGATGGGCTGCATGGCAGCCCCCATGGCCCTAACAGGTAGACACCAGACTTACGCCTGTTCCTTGCTTTCCGGCAAGAACCAGTTCAGCACCAGGGCACAGATCCCCCCGGTGGCCACACCCGACTCCAGCACATTGCGAATCGCCGCCGGCATGTGCGCCAGGAACTCCGGCACCTGCGCCACACCCAGGCCCAGTGCCAACGACACGGCAATGATCAGCAGCGCGCGACGATCCAGCCGGGTGCTGGCCAGAATGTTGATGCCCGAAGCCGCAACCGCCCCGAACATCACCATGGCCGCGCCACCCAGCACCGGCTCTGGCACCGCCTGGATCACCCCGGCAACGCTGGGGAACAGCCCCAGCAGCACCAGCATCACGGCAATCCACATACCGATATGGCGGCTGGCAATCCCGGTCAGCTGAATTACCCCGTTGTTCTGGGCAAAGATCGAACTAGGGAAGGTGTTGAACAAGCCGGCCAGCAGCGAGTTGGCGCCGTTGACCAGTACACCGCCCTTGATCCGCTGCATCCATACCGGCCCTTCGACCGGCTGGCGCGACACCTTGCTGGTGGCGGTCACGTCACCAATGGCTTCCAGCGAAGTGACCAGGTAAATCACCAGCATCGGAATGAACAGCGCCCAGGAAAAGCTCAGGCCGAAGTGCAGCGGCGTCGGCACCTGGAACAGCGCGGCCTCGTGCATGCCAGTGAAGTCCAGGCGGCCCATATAGCCGGCCAGCGCGTAGCCGACCGCCAGGGCGATGACGATGGCACAACTGCGCATCCACACCACGGGAATGCGGTTAAGGATCACGATAATCGCCAGCACCACGCCCGACAGCAGCAGGTTTTCGCCATTGGCGAAGGTACCGTTGGCCATGGCACCAAAGCCGCCACCCATGCTTATCAGGCCTACCTTGATCAAGGTCAGGCCGATCATCAGCACGACGATGCCCGTCACCAGCGGGGTGATCAGGCGTTTGACGAAGGGCAGAATGCGCGACACCCCCATCTCGACGAACGAGCCCGCAATCACCACACCAAAAATGGCCGCCATCACCCCTTCAACGGGCGTGCCTTGCTTGACCATCAGCGCGCCGCCGGCAATCAGCGGGCCTACGAAATTGAAGCTGGTGCCCTGAACGATCAGCAGCCCGGCGCCAAATGGGCCGAAGCGTTTGCACTGGACGAAGGTGGCAATACCGGAGATCACCAGCGACATGGAAACGATCAGGTTGGTATCACGCGCCGAAACGCCCAGCGCCTGGCAGATCAGCAGGCCAGGGGTAACGATCGGCACAATGATCGCCAGCAGGTGCTGCAGGGCTGCCAGCAGGCCGATCAACAGCCGTGGCTTGTCCTCAAGGCCAAGCACCAGTTCATTGGCAGGCGCCGCTGCGCCTGGGCTGTGTTCGTGTGAGCTCATTGCTGAAAGCTGCCCCGGAAGAAAAAAGGAGCGCATTCTACGGGGTGACGGAAGATTACGGTAGAGAAAAGCACGATAGCGGCATGATCGGCGGGTATGCATCCAATAAGCTGACTTTTAAGTCAATTCACTGGGTGCAAAAAAGCCCGCCGAGGCGGGCTTTCTCTTACACCAGTCAATCAGTCATCACGACCCATGATGCCAAACAGCTGCAGCAGGCTGACGAACAGGTTGTAGATCGAAACATACAAGCTGATGGTCGCCATGATGTAGTTGCGCTCGCCACCATGAATGATCGCGCTGGTCTGGAACAGGATGCACACCGACGAGAACAGCACGAAACCAGCGCTGATCGCCAGCTGCAGGCCGCTGATCTGGAAGAAGAAGCTGGCCACGACAGCGCCCAGCAGAACAAAGAAGCCAGCAGTGATGAAGCCGCTGAGGAAGCTCATGTCCTTGCGGGTAATCAGCACATAGGCCGACAGACCACCAAATACCAGCGCAGTCATGGCGAATGCCGAGCTGACCACTTCAGCGCCACCGGCCATGCCCAGGTAACGGTTGAGGATTGGGCCGAGAATGAAGCCCATGAAGCCGGTGAGGGCGAAGGTGGACACCAGGCCCCAGGCGGAATCACGCAGTTTATTGGTAAGGAAGAACAGCCCGTAGAAGCCGATCAGCACCACGAACACGTTCGGGTAGCCGACACGCATCTGCTGGGCAACGAAAGCCATGACACCGCTGAAGGCGAGGGTAAGCGCCAGCAGGCTGTACGTGTTGCGCAGGACCTTGCTGATCTCCTGCTGCTCGACCTGCTGGCCGTGGTGTACGGCGTAATCCTGTTCGCGCATGGCGACACTCCTTGGTAAACCTGTGGTTTCGAACGTTCAGATGCTAGGAGTCTATCAGAGCTCCTGCAACCCGCGACACAGAGAGTTTGACAGCGTGTTTCATTACGGTATGATGGCGGCCGCAAAACGAGCTGGAAGCGTGGCCGAGTGGTTTAAGGCAACGGTCTTGAAAACCGTCGATGGGCAACTATCCTAGAGTTCGAATCTCTACGCTTCCGCCATATTCAAAGCCCTGATTATTCAGGGCTTTTTGCGTTTTTAGGGCCTGTAAGAACGGGCCTGTGGAGTGGGGCGGTTCGACTTTGCGCCCAGAGATCTCTCGCACGCCGGCGCTGCGTAGGCTGTGCCCCTCACGATCTATGCCGTTCGCACCTGGAGGCCGAAATGAACAAGCTGATCCTGCCCGCCGCCATTTTCGTAAGCGTGATCATCGCCGGGAAGATAGCGGAGCACTTCGGCCTGGAAGGGGGTTGGAAAATAGGTGTGCTTTGCCTAGTGGCCGGTGTTGTTCAAATCGCAGTTACCCGTTTTCAACGTGCCCCGCGCAACAACGCCTAATTTTGAGCGCAGCGCACATGCGCAGCTCGGCATCATCCATCACCGCCTTGGCCAATGCGCAGCCCAAGGCCTAGCCTGCTGCGATTGCGGGCTGGGGTGGTGGGATAGTGGGTGTTGCTGGTGTCTTGGGGGCTGCAAGGCAGCCCCCCGGATTTCAGCGTTACATCAACAATTGCCGGGGCTGCTTCGCAGCCCTTTCGCGACACAAGGCCGCTCCTACACAGGTCTGCGTCGATCAAAACATCACTTGATCAGCGGCACACCACTCAGCTTCTGCAGCTCGTCAAAGTCGATTTCCGCGCAAATCTCGACCACTTTCAGGCCTTCAGGCGTTACTTCCAGCACGGCCAGGTCGGTGTAAATGCGGCTGACGCAACCAATACCGGTCAGCGGGTAGGTGCACGCGGGCACCAGCTTGCTTTCGCCGGTCTTGGTCAGGTGGTCCATCATCACGAACACCTGGCGGGCGCCGGTGGCCAGGTCCATCGCACCGCCTACGGCGGGGATCGAACCTTCGGCACCGGTGTGCCAGTTGGCCAGGTCGCCCTTGACCGACACCTGGAAGGCGCCCAGTACGGCGATGTCCAGGTGGCCGCCACGCATCATCGAGAACGAGTCGGCATGGTGGAAGAATGCACCGCCGGTCAGCAGGGTGACGTGCTGCTTGCCGGCGTTGATCAGGTCATCGTCTTCCTCGCCCGGCGCTGGGCTTGGGCCCATGCCCAGCAGGCCGTTCTCGCTGTGCAGGAAGACTTCCTTGTCGCCCAGGTAGTTGGCCACCAGGGTCGGTGCGCCAATGCCCAGGTTTACGTACGCGCCTTCTTGAATGTCTGCGGCCACGCGTTGGGCCATCTCGGTGCGGGAGAGCTTTTTGGTGATGGTCATGGCAGGCCTCAGACAGCTTTGGCAATCGAAGAAGCGGCAGCGCCGGTGACGGCGACCACGCGCTGGACGAAGATACCCGGAGTGATGATGTGTTCCGGGTCCAGTTCACCGAGTTCGACAACCTGGTCGACCTGGGCGATGGCAGTCTTGGCGGCCATGGCCATGATCGGCCCGAAGTTGCGCGCGGCTTTGCGGTAGGTCAGGTTGCCCCAACGGTCACCCTTGTGCGCCTTGATCAGTGCGAAGTCGGCGTGCAATGGCATTTCCAGCACGTACATGCGGCCATCGATTTCACGGGTTTCCTTGCCTTCGGCCAGCAGGGTGCCGTAGCCGGTCGGCGAGAAGAACGCACCGATGCCCGAACCGGCTGCGCGGATACGCTCGGCCAGGTTGCCTTGCGGCACCACTTCCAATTCGATCTTGCCGGCCCGGTACAGTTCGTCGAACACGTAGGAGTCGGATTGGCGCGGGAACGAGCAGACCACCTTGCGCACGCTGCCTGCCATGAGCAAGGCGGCCAGGCCGATCTCGCCGTTACCGGCGTTGTTGCTGATGATGGTCAGGTCGCGGGCACCGGTTGCGATCAGGCCATCGATCAGCTCGGACGGCATGCCGGCAGTGCCGAAGCCACCGACCATGATGGTCGAACCGTCGGTGATTCCTTCCACCGCGCTGGCGATGGACTCGTACGTTTTATTGATCAAGGCGAGCTCCTGGTTGTTCCTGGAGTTGTGGTTGTCGGGCTGGCCGGAGCGCGTGAAGCGATGGGGCCTGTCAGCGCTTGAAAGTGTTTGCTGACTTTCGGTATAGCGTGCCGCAAGATAGGGCAACAGTAGAGGGGGTTTGGCTGAATTTGTGCGATTATCGAACCGTTGTGCGATGTGCGAGCAGCTGCAGTGGGCATCAGAACCCCATCAACCAAAGGAGACCCCATGATCCGGCTGGCCGTAGCAACCGATGAGCCCGAGATCAGAAAGTGCGCCGAGCAGGCCTATGCTCGCTATGTGCCACTCATCGGACGCAAGCCAGCCCCGATGACCGCACATTTCGCCAGGCAGATCGCGCAAGGGGTGGTCTACGTAGCGACGGATGACCAGGCGACCTTTCAAGGCTTCATTGTCTTCTATGCCGAAGAAGGGCATTTGCTGCTGGAAAACGTGGCGGTCCTGCCCCGTGCAGCCGGGCGTGGTGTAGGAAAGGCGCTGATCGGCTTCTGCGAAAATGCCGCCCGGCGATTGGGGATAAGCACCGTCCATCTATACACCAACGAGATGATGACCGAGAACCTGTCGATTTACCCCAAGCTCGGCTACGTAGAGGTGGGGAAACGTACAGAGGACGGTTTCAATCGGGTTTACTTCGAGAAAACCCTCGCTCCCTGATACCCCGTTCATGCGCGCGTACAAAGCATGCCCCGCACGCAGGCAATGCGTCATGCACCCCAGGTTCAGGCATCATGTACCCAGCCCCATTCAGAAAGCTGAACCCGCCCAATGCCAGAATCCACCAACCCCAACCGAGCCATCTACGACCTGGACATGCTCCGCACCGTGGTCATGGTGGCCGACTGCGGCAGTTTCACCGCCGCCGCTGCACGCCTGCACTCCACCCAATCGACGGTCAGCCAGAAGGTGCGCCGGTTGGAGGAAATGGTCGGCCACCAGTTGCTCGACCGCAGCAACCGCGAGGTGCACCCGACCGATGCCGGGGAAACATTGCTGGGTTTCGCACGGCACCTGCTGGCAGTGAGCAGCCAGTTGACCGAAGCCATGTCAGGCGGGGTGACGGTTACCGTGCGTATCGGCCTGCCGGACGATTTTGTCGCGGGCAAGACGATGCAGGCGTTGGCAGCGTTCAATCGGCGTAACCCGACAGTGAAGCTGGAGATCACCGGTGGCCTGAGCCGGGATTTGATGAGCACCTACGACCGTGGCGAACTGGACCTGGTGCTGATCAAGCAGCGGCGGCATAGCCGGGAGGCCAATGCCTGCCAGCCGGAGTGCATCGAGTGGATCGACAGTGCGCAGTACCCGTGTTTTGCCCAGGATCCGATTCCGCTGGTGACCTTTCCGCCGCGGGGGCTGTACCGGGATGACATGATCGGTGCGGTCGAGGCGATGGGGCGCAGTTGGCGGATTGCCTTTACCAGTTCGAGCCTGGCAGGGATTCAGGAGGCGGTGGCCAATGGCCTGGGGGTGAGTCTGTTGCCTTCGCGCGTGGTGACGGCCAGGCATCGAGTTTTGGGGGCGCAAGAGGGGTTCAAGCCGATCAAAGTGTTTGAGGCGGCAATTTTCCATCGGCCTACGGCGGACCCGATGGTGATGGAGCTGGCTGAGATTCTGATTGGGATTTTGCGGGCTGAGGCAGAGTAAGCACGGGGCTGGAAACCAGCTGGGGCGATGAGGGCTGCCAGGCAGCCCATCACCGGCAAGCCAGCGCTGACCTCAACGGCGCAGCTCGTTGGCAAACTGCGTAGCCTTCAACCGCAATTGCGCAGGCCCGCCCCAGAATGCGCCGTGGCGCACGATCACGCGTTCATGGAGGGCTGCCGCCACCGCCGCCGCCGCATTCGGCGCCTTGAACAGCACGAAACTGGCCTCGTTGCCGACCTTCAAACCGTAGTCTTGTTTGCCCATCACTCCGGCGCTGGCCTCAGTGGCCATTTCCAACGCAACCCGCAATTCTTCGTCGGTGTTGAAGCCCGAGCGATAGCTGATCAGCATCGCCCGTTGCAGCATGTCGCCATTGCCATACGGCCACCAGGCATCCTGGATATTGTCGTTACCGGTGAACACCCGCACACCGCCTGCACGCAGGCGTAGCACAGGCGGGAAGGCGTGTTCGCCGGGTGCGTTGGTCATGATCGATACGCCGGCGCCGGCCAGCAGCTCGGCCGTGCGGTCGACCACCGCGTCGGATACATCGCCCAGGCCATAGGCGTGGCTGACTGCCACCAAGCCTTGCATGCCCAAGGCGGTGGTGCGCGCGGTGATGCGTTCAAGCTGGGCGATGCAGATGTCGCCGGGTTCATGCAGGTGGATATCGACCTTCACGCCGTGCCGGTCGGCAATGCCGAACACGATGTCCAGCTGCGCTTCGGCGTCGCCATCCAGGGTGGTTGGGTCGATACCGCCGACGACCTGCACACCTTCGCGTATAGCCGCTTCCATCACGTCGGCAGTGCCGGGGCAGGTCACCACACCGGCCTGGGGGAAGGCCACAAGTTCGATGTCTATCAGGTCTTTCCAGGTGTCCCGGGCTTCGAGCATGGCGCGCAAGTTGGTCAGGCCGGTGGTGGCGTCCACGTCCACATGGCAGCGCATGGCCACGGTGCCGTAAGAGGCGGCCTGGCGCATCAGCGCGTCGGCGCGCTCGAGGATCGGTGGGGCGCTGGCAAGTTCGCGTTTTTCCACGGCCAGGCGCTCACGCAGGCTGGCGACGGGTTGGTGTGGGCGCCAGCGGTCGCCGACGAAGCTTTTGTCCAAGTGGATGTGGCCGTCGACGAAGCCGGGGAGCGCCAGCAGGCCTTCAAGGTCGATGGTCTCGCGGGCGGGTGTGCTGGCGCGTTGCGGGCCGATGTGGCTGATGCGGCCGTTGCTTACGGCGATGTGCAGGGGCAGGCCATCGGCGTCGATGGCATTGATGAACTCACGGTCGTTCATGAACGGGCCTTTTTTACTGAGGCTTGGGTGACGTACCACGGTAGGGCGGATGCGGGTATGTCTCCAATTAATTATCAGGATCCTATGCAGTGCATTTCTGGATGCAGGCAGGGCGCGTCAGCCTGCATTAAAAAGCCCACTGAAGTCGATTTCGATAATTAACTTTCCAAGCCTTCGCTCTCGGCCCAGGATTGCCCACGGGACCCGCCCGCCGCCAGCTACGGCGCCTTTCAGGGCCGGTCGCCACACACAATAAAAACAAATGCCGTGTCGGAGTCCCCATGACCCATGATTCCAAGCTGCTGCGTGCCGCGCTGATTTTCATTGCCTGTACCTCCTTCATTGTTTGTGGTGTGCAACCCATCTTCATGGGGTTGGTCACCGAACAGCTCAGCCTGTCACTCGACCAGCAAGGTTGGGTGGTGTCGGTCGAGATGATTGGCATGACCCTGGGCACCTTGCTGTGCCCACTGTTGATGAAGCGCCACGGCGGGCGCGGCTTGTGTCTGTTCGTAGGTGGGCTGTGCGTGGCGCTTAGCATCGCCACGGCTTTTACCAGCAGCAACGCGATGTTGCTGGGCGTGCGCCTGGCGGCCGGCACCTGCGCGGGGCTGGTGTATGCCTATGCGGTGTCCACGTTGGGCCGCCTGCCCAATCAGGACCGTTCGTTCGGCCTGATGCTGTTACTGCAAACGCCGGAGTACTCGCTGTTTTCCGCAGCGCTGCCATTGCTTGCCGCGCAGAGTGGAACGGTAACCGCCTTGTGCGCGTTTGGCCTGTGGTACCTGTTGATCTGCGGCGCCAGCCTGGTGCTGCCGCGTCGCCCGGCAGTTTCGTTGGCCAATGACGAAGGTTCGCCCGCCCAGGGTGGTTCGGCGCGTACGGGACGCACTGCACTGGTGGGCATGCTGTTCATGCAGATCGCCATCTATTGCGTGTGGGGCTTCATCGACCAGCTGGCGCGAGACCAGGGTATCGAAGGTGTCGACATTGGCTGGGCATTCGGCCTGTCTGCCATTGGTGGCCTGCCTGGGGCAGGGCTGCCGAGTTTGCTGGGCGCGCGGGTAAACCGGCAGTTGATGATTGCCGTAGGCTTGGTGGCAGTGTTCATTTCCATTGCCATGCTCACCGGCCATACCCGCACACCGATGCAGTTGTTCGTGGCGCTGTTACTGATCAACTTTGGCTGGGTGCTGTCGTTGTCGTACTACATGGCGCTGATTACCACCAACGACCCGACCGGCAAGCTTACGCCGCTGGTCAGCATTACCTTGATGGGCGCGGCGGCCGTGACGCCTGCGCTGATTGCCTTGTTGGTGGAAGGGTCCAATCAACAACTGATCTTCTTGCTGGGGACGGGGGCGTTGGTGATTGCTTTTGCGGTTACCTGCCTGGGGGCCGGGGTTAGAGGTGTGCGTAGAAAGGCTGTTTACTGAGCGTTCGCGGTTGAGGCTGCGCCGCAGCCCCAAGGTGCATGACGATTGGCGCAAGATCATGCATCCGAGAACAAGTCGAACATCAATTGTCGAAGCCAGCGGTTGGCCGGGTCCTTGTTGTACCGCCCATGCCAGAACAGGTTGATTTCGATGTTCGGCAATGCCACCGGGGGTGGCATAACGCTCAACCCGAACGGTGCCTCGCAACTGGCGGCAAACCGCTCTGGCACCGTTGCCAACAAATCACTGTGCTGCAGGATGTGCCCCACCGCCACGAAGTGCGGCACTTCCAGGCGAATGTTGCGCACCACCCCAGCCCGCGCGTAATACGTGTCGACCTCGCCATGCCCGGTATTGGCCGCCACTACATTCACATGCTCGAAGCTCATGAAGCTCTCCATGGTCAGGGGCTGCTGCGTAGCGGGGTGCCCTTTACGGCACAGGCACACATAGCGATGGTGAAACAGCCGCCGTTGAAAGAACCCCGCCTGCAGATGCGGTAACAGGCCAACCGCCAGCTCAATAGTGCCGTTCTGCAGCCCTTCGGCCAGGGTGTCAGCCGAGTTGCGCAATGTGCTGATGGTGCAGCCGGGCGCCAGTGCGGCAAACGCGTCCATCAGCTTGGGCATGAAGTAGATCTCGCCAATGTCGGTCATAGCCATGGTGAAGCGGCGATTGCTGGTGGCCGGGTCGAAAGTGTCCTGCCGGCTGAATGCGTCGCGTAGCGTTTGGATGGCTGTGGTAATCGGCTCCGCCAACTGCAGGGCGTAAGGAGTGGGCTCCATGCCCTGGTAGGTGCGCACGAACAACTCGTCCTGCAGCACAGTGCGCAGGCGCTTCAGGGCATTGCTCATCGCCGGTTGGGTCAGGCTCAGGTTTTCGGCGGCGGTCGAAACTTTGCGGTCGATCAGTAGCTGGTTGAAAACCAGAAGCAGGTTCAGGTCTAGATCGCGTAAATCCATGATACCTCTCAGGTATTGGTCGAGACGCGATGGGTATTGTTTTCAGGGTTTATCTGCGTCCGAATGCAACGCTACCGGAAACGAGACTCACTGGGTATGCATAAACAGTATTCATACCCGAAATAGCCACTATTCGAGTGGCTGCATATCAGCCGTGTCGCGCCTTGGTCATGATGGATCGCGCTAGCCAATTTGGGGGCATGCCCCATCCATAACAACTACAAGAGCGATGCCATGCGAAATATCAATGCAGCGGCCCTGCTGGAACGGGCCCGGTTCAATGCCTTTCACGCGCGTTTACTGTTCTGGTGCGCGCTGATCATCATCTTCGACGGCTATGACTTGGTCATCTATGGCGTGGTACTGCCATCGCTGATGGCCGAATGGGGCCTGAGCGCGGTACAGGCGGGGGCACTGGGCAGTTGCGCGCTGGTCGGGATGATGGCGGGGGCGCTGTTCTTCGGTTCGCTGTCGGACCGGATCGGGCGGCGCAAAACCATCATGACCTGTGTCTTGCTGTTCAGTGGCGTCACGGCCTTGAATGGGTTGGCCACTTCACCCGAAACCTTCGCGCTGTGCCGCTTTGTTGCCGGGCTGGGGATCGGCGGTGTCATGCCCAATGTGGTTGCGCTGATGAACGAGTACGCACCCGGCAAGATGCGCAGCACCTTGGTGGCGATCATGTTCAGTGGCTATTCGCTGGGCGGCATGCTGTCGGCTGGGCTGGGCATGCTGTTCATTCCCCAGTGGGGCTGGCAGGCGGTGTTCTATGTGGCTGTGATACCGCTGTTGCTGCTGCCGTTGCTGATCCATCAATTGCCCGAGTCCATGGACTTTCTGTTGCGCAGCGGTCAGGCCGAACGCGCCAAGGTTTTGCTGGCCCAGGCCACATCAGACTATTTGCCGGAGCACGATGACCAACTCAGCTTGGTCGCTACGCGGGCTGGGAAAGTGTCGATTCGGGAGATTTTCAGTGAAGGGCGGGTGGTAAACACGCTGACGTTGTGGGCGGCATTCTTCTGTTGCCTGTTGATGGTTTATGCATTGAGTTCGTGGCTGCCAAAGTTGATGAGCAGTGCGGGCTATGGGCTGAACTCAAGCCTGGCATTTTTACTGGTGCTCAACTCGGGTGCGATCGTTGGGGCGATTGCGGGTGGCTGGCTGGGTGACCGTGTGGGTATCGCCAACGTGTTGCTGTGCTTCTTCGCCTGCGGTGCGCTGTCGCTCAGCCTGCTTGCGCTAAAGGCGCCCGTGGCGGTGCTGTACCTGCTCATCGCCGTGGCTGGCGCTTCTACCATTGGCACGCAGATTTTGGCCAATGCCTGCGCGGTGCAGTACTACCCGCCACACATCCGTTCCACCGGACTTGGGTGGGCAATGGGTATAGGGCGGCTGGGGGCAATCGTCGGGCCGGTACTGGGCGGGGTGCTGCACAGCGCGAATCTGCCTTATCAAAGCAGTTTCCTGGCGTTTGCCATACCGGGCGCCATTGGCGCCGTCGCCATTCTGCTGTTTATCCGGCGTCAGGTTGTGGCAACGCGAAGCCGGGGCGTTCAGCGAGTTATCGGCTGAGGAATATTCAGGTAGGTGATGGCGTTTATGGGTTTGGCGATATTTATCAATGGTCTGCCAGCAGTAATGATCGGCTCACTCCAATAACAATCAGCCCCGAGGTACCTTGCAATGCAACAGGCTACTGCACTTGAAGTTTCCATTGTTGGCGGTGGTATCGCAGGTGTCGCACTTGCGCTCGATCTTTGCCGCCATGCGCACTTGAACGTCCAACTGTTCGAATCGGCTGCGGCCTTCGGTGAAGTAGGCGCAGGCGTCTCTTTTGGTGCCAATGCGGTGCGTGCCATTGCCGGATTGGGCATTGCCGAGCCCTATGCCAGGATCGCCGACAGCACGCCGGCACCTTGGCAAGATGTGTGGTTCGAATGGCGTGATGGGCGTGACACGCAATACCTGGGCAGCAGTGTGGCAGAAGGGGTTGGGCAGTCGTCGGTACACCGGGCTGATTTTCTCGATGCGCTGGCCAGCCAGTTGCCGCCGGGCATCGCCCAGTTCGGCAAGCGTGCGCAGCAGGTCGAGCAGGTGGGGGAGCGTGTGCGGGTGTGCTTTACCGATGGCACGGAGCATCACTGCGACGTGTTGATTGGTGCCGACGGCATCAAGTCATCCATCCGTGACCACGTGCTCGACGGCCTGGGTGTTGCGCGGGTGGCGCCGCGTTTCAGTGGCACATGCGCCTACCGTGGGCTGATCGACAGCGCGCAGTTACGTGAAGCCTGTTGGGCGCGCGGCGTGGGTGAGCACTTGGTCGATGTGCCGCAGATGTACCTGGGGCTCGACGGCCATATCCTGACCTTCCCGGTCAAACAGGGGCGGTTGATCAATGTGGTGGCGTTCGTGTCGGACCGCAGCCAGCCGAATCCAGCCTGGCCAAGCGATGCGCCTTGGGTGCGTCAGGCAAGCCAGGCCGAAATGCTCAAAGCGTTCGAGGGCTGGGGTGATGCGGCGCAGGTACTGCTGGAGTGCATCGCCACGCCTTCCCTATGGGCACTGCATGATCTTGCTGAACTGCCGGGGTATACCCACGGCCGAGTGGGGCTGATTGGTGATGCTGCTCACGCCATGCTGCCGCATCAGGGCGCGGGGGCCGGCCAGGGGTTGGAGGATGCCTGGTTGCTGGCACGGTTGCTGGCCGACCCGAATGTGCTCGGTAGCCCTGTGCAGGCAGTGCTTGAGGCGTATGACGCGGTACGGCGACCGCGTGCTTGCCGGGTGCAGCGCACCTCATGGGAAGCGGGTGAGCTGTATGAGTTCCGTGACCCTGCCGTGCTGGACGATCCGCAGTTGCTCGGCAAGGTGCTGGGCGAGCGGTTCGATTGGTTGTGGAACCATGATCTGCAGGATGACCTGAAACGCGCCCGTCAATTGTTGGGGTTGCAGGTGCAGGCTGCCTGAATGGCAGGGGGCCGTGGTGCCAGGCGTTACAACGCATTTCGCGCCTTGCCCCGGTATACCCGCAGCACATCCGCCATCACCGCCAGCGCAATCTCCGCTGGCGACTTGCTGCCCAGGTCCAGCCCGATAGGCATGTGCAGCCGTTCGATCTGTTCGTTCGTCAAGCCGCCAATCCGCTGCAACCGCTCGGCGCGGCGGGCTGATGTGGCTACCGAGCCCATGGCGCCGATGTAGAACGCCGGCGTATGCACCGCCTCCATCAAGGCCAGGTCATCGATTTTCGGATCGTGAGTCAGCGCCACCACGGCCGTAGCGGCATGGCAACCACCCGCCGCGATGAACAGCGAAGGCAGTACCCGGTGCATCTGTACGCCTTCTATCTCGACACTCGCCATCTCCTCGCGCGGGTCGCAGGCAATGACCTCGCAGCCCAGCGTGCGAGCGATATCGGCACAGGCCTCGGCGACCGGCGACAGCCCGGCCAGCACCAGCCGCAAAGCGGGGCCGATACCGATGTGCACGGCGCCGTCGTCCATGCGCACGGCAACGCTATTGTCACCATGCAGGCTGACACTACCCGCCGGCAGACAGACCTTGCGCGTCACCCGTTGCTGGCCCAGCAGCGCCCCGCGAAGGGCCTGCAGATGCTCCAGCCACGCGCCATCTGCCTGCCGCCGCTCTACCAGCACCACCAGCACGCCGCCGCAGGGCAGGCGCAAGCGCCGGCTCTGCTCGTGCCCGTCGCCATAGCGCATTACCTGTGCCGGCTGGGTGAATGCACCGTGCGCCAGGCTGGCGAGGAACTCCTCTTCCACGCAGCCGCCGGACAAAGAACCGACCCACTCATGCGCGCTGCGGCAGGCCAGCATCGCGCCGGGCGAGCGGGGGGCCGAGCCATAGGTGGACAGCACCGTGCACAGCCACACCGTATCGCCGGCACGGGCCCATTGCAGGGCTTTGTCGATTACCTGCAGGTCGAGATGCTGCATGTTCCGCTACCTCGCTCGTATCGTGTCAGCCCAGCCGAAAAAGCCGCGCAATGGCCCAACGTCTGTGGCAGTGTTGGGTATCTGGCCAGCCCCACAGGGACCGACATGCAAACTCGCAAAACCGGTGTTCGCGCCCAGCAGGCCGACCGCACCCGGGACAACATTCTCAAGGCTGCCGTGAAGGTCTTCAGCAAGGAAGGCTTCACCGGTGGGCGCATCGAGCAGATCTCCACGCTGGCCAAGTCCAACGACCGGATGATCTATTACTACTTCGGCAGCAAGGAAAAGCTGTTCATCAGCGTGCTGGAGCACATCTACGCCAGCTTCAACCAGGCCGAAGCCAAGCTGCGCCTGGACCTCGCCGACCCGGAACAAGCCCTGCGCGAGCTGGTGGCGTTCATTTGGGACTACTACGTGCGCCACCCCGAGTTCGTCACCATCCTTGCCACCGAAAACCTTCACCAGGGCCAGCACGCGCGCAAGTCGCAAAACCTCAGGGCGCTGTCCGGCGAGGCGGTCGGCGTGCTGCGGCCGATCATCGAGGCCGGCCAGGCCAAGGGCCTGTTCCGGGACGACATCGACATCACCCACGCCTACCTGATGATTGCCTCGCTGTGCTACTTCTATAACTCCAACCGCCATACTCTCAGCTCGTTCCTGGCCGTGGACCTGGCCGACAAGCAGGCCAAGGCCGACTGGCTTGCCTTTATCAGCGACCTTGCCTTGCGTGGCCTGCGCCGCTGAACCTCAGTGGCTGCCGGGGTTGGCGCGTATTTGCGCGGCCTTGGCCGCCAGCCCTTGCCAGGCGGGCTTGTCGGCGGCAAAACGCTGGCGCAGGTAGGCCGCCAGGTCGGCTACCTGACGGTCCGACAGGCTGTCCTTGAAGCCGGGCATGTAGCCCAGGTCGGGGGTTGCCGGGGTCGCAATGCCGTGCAGCACCACGCGCAGCAGGTTGTCCGGCAGGTCGCTGTGGACGTTGCTGTTGACCGCCATCGACGGGCTGACACCAAACAGTTTTGGCCCCAACCCATCGCTGTGGCAGGCCATGCATGCGCCTTTGAAAACCCGCTCGCCGTTGCTCAACGACACTTGCGTGTCCGCCTGAGGCGCGGCCTTGGCCACCTGTGCCTGTGGCTCACCATCGAGTGAGCTGAGGTAATGGGCAATGGCCCGCACATCGCTTTTGGGCAGGGTGGCCAGTTCGCTGACCACCGGCCCCATGGGGCCGGCCGCCACGCCGTGCTTTTCCGAAAAGCCGGTGCTCAGGTAGCTGAACAGTTCATCTTCGCTCCACGGCGTCGCTGACTTGCCCAGGGCGTTCAGGGCCGGGGCTTCCCAGCCATCGACCATGCCGCCGGCGAGGTAGCTGCTGCCGGCTTTTTCGGCACCCATCAGGTTGCGCGGCGCGTGGCAGGCCGTGCAGTGCCCCAAGCCGTCGACCAGGTAGGCACCACGGTTCCACTGTTCGCTGCGTTGCGGGTCGGGCTGGTATTCACCGCGTTGCAGAAACAGCGCGTTCCAGCCGGCCATCAGTGGCCGCTGGTTGAACGGGAAGCGCATCTGGTTGGCCGGCGCTGCCTGGCGTACCGGCGTTTGCGACATCAGGTAGGCGTACAGCGCTTGCATGTCGGCGTCGTTGATGTTGCGAAACGAGGTGTAGGGAAAGGCCGGGTACAGGTGCCGGCCATCGCGGCTGATACCCTCGCGCATGGCCCGCTCGAAGGCGGCGAATGACCAGCGGCCGATGCCGGTTTCCGGGTCGGGGGTGATGTTGGTGCTGTACAGCGTACCGAAGGGCGTGTCCATTGCCAGCCCACCGGTATTCACCTTGCCGCCGCTGACCGTATGGCACACGGCGCAGTCGCCGGCCGCTGCCACCTGGCGCCCGCGTTCGAGCATCGCGGCGCTCCAGCTGCCGGCGCCAGGCGGGGTTACCGGGGCGATTTCGGCACGCCAGGGCAGGGCGGTGGCAAGCATGCCCAAGGCGGCACCGAACACCCCGGCGAGCGAGCCGAACCACCATTTGGAGCGTTTGGTCGTCGGCTGCGCTGGCGCGGGCGCATCAGGCCCCTGGCCTTCACCGCCGAGGGCGGCACGCACCCGTTCGGCCGTGATCGGCAGTTCGCGAAAACGAATGCCGGTGGCGTCGAAAATGGCATTGGCGATGGCCGCCGCGCTGGGTACCGAGGCCGACTCGCCACTGCCCATTGGCGGCTCGTGCTGGCGGGGTAGCATCATCACGTCGATAGCTGGCAACTCGGGGAAGGTCAGGATCGGGTAGCCACCCCATTCCTTGCTTGCCACCGTCGACTCCTCGAAGCTGACCTGCTCCTTGAGCACCCGGCTGGTGGACTGGATGACGTTGCCGTGGATCTGGTGACGCACGCCCTCGGGGTTGACCATCATCCCGGCATCGTGACCGATCACTACACGGGTGACGGCGACTTCACCGGTGCGCCGGTCTACCGCGACATCCGCCACCCATGCCGCCCAGGCTGCGCCGAAGCCGGGGAACTTGCTGTGGATGTAGCGGGCATAGGCAAAACCTCTGCCGCGCAGTACGTCACCGTCGGCCTGCGCCTGCCTGGGCTGGGTATGTGGCTGCCATTGAGCACGTTCGGCGGTGGCCTTGACCAGGTCGATGGCGCGCGGATCGGACAAGTGCTTGAGGCGGTATTCGACCGGGTCGACGGCTGCGGCGAAGGCCAACTCGTCGATGTACGATTCGTGGGCGAAGCTGTTGGGCATGGCCGACACTCCGCGCATCCACGAAGCGCGCACCAGTGGCGTCATGTCGTTGATGGTGACGCGCATGTGTTCGTAGTCATAAGGCGGGATCGAGGTGCGGTCGCCCATTTCGAACAGTGCCGGCACCGGCTCCACGGCGCCGGTCAGCAACAGGGCCAGGGTAGGTGCGCCATTGGACGGGTAGCTGGTCTGGAAGTCGTAGGCGGCCACGCTGCCGTCGGCGTTAAGGCCGCCGTCGATCTCCATCAGTTGCGCGGTGCCCTTGGGCTCCCAAACGTGTTCCTGTTCACGGGTCAGCTGCACTCGCACTGGGCGCTGCACCGCACGCGACAGCAGCACCGCATCGGCACACACGTCATCGGCGCAATTGCGGCCATAGCAGCCGGCGGCCTCCATGCGGATGATCTCGATGCGCGCTTCGTCGCACGCCAGCAACCAGGCCAGGTCGGCGCGCAGCAGGTGCGGGTTTTGCGTGCCGGACCACACGCGGATCGGCCCCTCGGTGAAGTCGGCCAGCGCGCACGACGGGCCGATCGAGGCATGCAACTGGTAGGGCCACAGGTAGCTGCGGCTCAGGCGCTGGCTGGCGTTGGCGAGGCCACCGTCCACATCGCCCTGGTCCAGCACCGTGCGCTGCACGCGTGGGTTATCGCGGATGGCCTGGGCGATATCGCTTAGGTCAGGCAGCTTGCCTGTGAATGGCTTCCAGCTGATTTTCAGCTCATGGGCTGCACGGATCGCTTGCTCTTCGCGCTCGGCCACCACGCCGACGAAATCGCGGATGACCACCACGGCCACCACGCCAGGTATGTGGGCGATGGAGGACTCATCCACCGCCAGCAGGCTGTTGCCGACGAAGTCGCCGCTGTCGTGGCCGGCGTAGGGCGGGCGGATCACCCGGCCGTGAAGCATGCCGGGCAGCCGCATGTCGTGCACATAGGTCAGCTCGCCGGTGGCCTTGCCGGGGATATCTACCCGTGCCGTGCTGCGCCCGACCAGGCGGTAGTCCTCGATGGCTTTGAGCGGGGCGTCGTCGGCAATAAACAATTGATGATTTTCACCCTGCACCAGTTCGGCAAAGCTCAGCGTGCCGCCGTTGCTGCCGATAACGGCGCCGTCTTCAATGCGCAGCGCTTCGGGCGCGCAGCCAAACCGTTGCGCGGCCTGTTGCAGCAGATGGCGCCGCGCCGTCGCGGCGGCCTTGCGCAGGGGCACGGCGGAAATCTGCAGGGTGGCGCTGGCGATGGTCGCGCCCTGGTTCGGTGCCCGCTCGGTGTCGCCCAGCACCATGTGCACCTGGTCCATACGCAGGTCAAGCTCTTCGGCGACGATCTGCGCCAGCGAGGTGCGGATGCCGGTGCCCAGGTCGACGTGGCCGTTGAAGGCGTAGACCATGCCGTCGTCGCTGACGGCGATGAACAACGCCAGCTCGCGCTCCTTGACCACAGGTGTCACGCCCTTGGCCACGGGGCCCGAGGGCGGGGTGATGTGGTCGACGATCAGCAGTACGCCGGTCTTGGCCAGCAACTGGTCGCGGCTGGGCACCTGTTGAGAGTGGTTCATGCTTTTCTCCGGGTCTCGGCGGCGCGGCGCACGGCGCGCAGGATTTCGACGTGGGTACCGCAGCGGCACAGGTTGCCGGACAGCTCGTTGCGAATCTGTTCGTCGGTGGGGTCGGGAATGCGGTCGAGCAGGGCCTTGGCGGTCATGATCATGCCGTTCATGCAGTAGCCACACTGGGCCGCCTGTTCGTCGATGAACGCCTGTTGCACGGGGTGTGGCGCAGCCTTGTTGCCCAGCCCTTCGAGGGTGGTGATGTCGCGGCCTGCAGCGCCGGCCAGGGGGATGACGCACGAGCGTGCGGCCACGCCGTCGATGATCACCGTGCACGCCCCGCATTCGCCCAGGCCGCAGCCGTACTTGGGGCCATTCAGGCACAGGTCGTTGCGCAGGATCAGCAGCAGCGGGGTGTCGGGCATGGCGCTGACGTCGACCGGCTGGCCGTTGATCCGCAGGGAGATGGTTGTTTGCATTGTTGGCTCATCTCTGGAGGTTGCTTGCGCTACCAAAGGACTCAAATGGTGCGTGAGTTTCGGTAAGTACTCACTACATGAAGTGAGTGAGCAAGAAGCAGGCCAGGGATGAATTCAGAGGGAGGGTGCAGCCTTGTTTCGGAGTGCAGGGAGGCCTGTGCAAGCGGCCTTGTGTCGCGAAAGGCCGCTTGCACAACCGGTCAACCCGCGCTGTCGTCGCTGTCGATCATCTTGCGCAGCAGGTACAAAATGGCCACGCGCTCACCGGCATTGAGGCTGCCCATGCTCAGTTCGCTGATCTGCCGGGCGCAGGGGATCATTGCATCGAGCAATGCCGCACCGCTGGCGGTGAGTTCGACGATGACCTTGCGCCGGTCGCCCGGGTCGGGCGAAAGCTGCACCAGTTCGCGTGCCTTGAGGCGCTCGACGATGCCGCGGATGGTGGCCTGGTCCACAGCGGTGGCTTTGATCAACTCGGCCTGGGAGCTGGGGCCGTGGTCGCGCAGGGCGCACAGGGTGACGAACTGAATCGAGGTAAGCTGCGGGTCGCAGGCCTGCTGCTGGAAAATCGCCGTGTGCCGCTGATAGGCCTTGCGCAGCAGGTGGCCGACCTGTTCGGTGACGTCGTAGGGGGTGGTGTCGAGCGGGGCGCTGCTGGGTGTGGTTTTGTTCGGCATAGGATGGCTTGGGCTGGTGGAAAGGTGCTGGCCGGCCGCCAATAGCGGAGCGCCCGGCCAGTATAACCCCTATCGCGCGCGCGACTCCTCTGGTGCGACTACATCGCCCGCCAGCACCACGGCCTTGTCATCCAGGTAGATGTCGCAGTTGCGCAGTGGGATGTCCAGGTGGCACGGGGTCTTGCGTTTGCCGCCGACCTCGGTGTTGGGGCCGGTGGAGAACAGGAAGTTGCCGTAGAACGCACGGGCATCCATGCACATGCCGTCGTTGCGGTCGTGCAGGCCCATGGCTGTCCACTGCGCGCGCGGCTGCAGGCCCCAGCCGATGTGCGAGATGCCGTACACCTCGGGGTCATTGAAGTACTTCATGTAGTCGCGCAGGTACTCGGCCTCGAAACCGCCATGGATGCCGGTGATGAAGCCTTTTTCGATCTCCAGGGTAATGCGCTCGCGGCAGTAGTTCTTGAACGGCAGGATGATGTCACCCACGTCCAGCACCAGCGTGCCCTCGGCGCTGTCCTCGTTCGGCCAGGTGAACAAAAAGCCGCTGGGCCAGTGGTCCCAGCGCCCCGGCTCGTCGGCATAACCGTACTCGGTCACGGCCGGGTACTGGCCAAGCGGGGCGTGGAAATCGCTGCCGGCCTTGGACCGTACATGCAGGCTGCGCGCCTGCTTCAGCAGGGTTTCGGCGGCCAGTACCCGACGTTTGTCGTCTTCGCTCGGCAGCATGCGCGCCAGCACTTCTGGCGGCTCCACGGCCAGCAGGATGCGCGTGCCGGTCTTGAGGATCTGCTCCTGCTCAGGCGAGTGCAGCAGCATCATGGTGTCGACCACCAGGTCAGCTGCCTCCAGCGCCCGCTGCGCCGCCAGGTTGCCGGTGAGCGCGGTGTCGCCGCAGTAGGCGGTCATGTCGTTGCCCATGGCGGTCGGGTGGTTGAACGCCGGCAGCTCTACCGCATACACCTTGGCCTTCAGGCGCTGCGCGGCCTCCATTGCGGCGTTGACCGTGCGCGGGTCGGAGTAGTGGCTCTTGAGCACGGCCACGCTTTGCGTCTCGTCCACGCGGGACAGCTTCAGTACGTGCTCGAACATCTGGGTCAGTTGTGCATTGCTCACCGGCATCGGGGTTCTCCTGGTGGCGTTGACGGGGATGCACCGGGGCGGTGCCTGGCGCTTCATCTCGGTGCAAAGTAATAGTGTGTACACCCTACTTTTGCAGATGAAAGCGCATCCCGCCGGCAAGCGCAAGTGCTCTCTAAAACGTTACCTATCCACACATTTGCTCAACGTTTGCGGTAACAATCTGCCATTTATCGTTTCGGTCAGGTGTTTGAAAAATATTTTCAAGAACCTCTTTCCAAAAATCATTTACAGCGTATACGCTCTAAATCGTCAGGCGGTCGAACCGCTGGCCACACATCAGAACAAGAGGAGAGATACCCATGCGGGGTAGGCAGAAAATCGCAATCGTCGGTGCAGGTCTGGGTGGGGCAGCCGCCGCCACGTTGCTGCAGCAGGCCGGGTTCGATGTCGAGGTGTTCGAGCAGGCGCCAGAGTTCACCCGCCTGGGGGCGGGCATTCATATCGGCCCTAACGTGATGAAGATCTTCCGCCGCATGGGGCTGGAGCAGAAACTGGAACTGATGGGCTCGCACCCGGACTTCTGGTTCAGCCGCGATGGCCACAGCGGCGATTACCTGTCGCGCATCCCGTTGGGCGAGTTTGCTCGCCGCGAGTACGGCGCCGCCTACATCACCATCCACCGTGGCGACTTGCACGCGTTGCAGATCGAGGCGATCAAGCCGGGCACCGTGCACTTTGGCAAGCGCCTGGAAAAGATCGTCGACGAAGGCGACCAGGTCCGCCTGGACTTCGCCGACGGCACCCACACCGTGGCCGACATCGTCATCGGTGCCGACGGCATCCACTCGAAGATCCGTGAAGAGCTGCTGGGTGCCGAAGCGCCGAACTACAGCGGCTGGGTGGCGCACCGCGCGCTGATCCGCGGGGTGAACCTGGCGCAGCATGCCGATGTGTTCGAGCCTTGCGTCAAATGGTGGTCCGAGGACCGCCACATGATGGTCTACTACACCACCGGCAAGCGCGACGAGTACTACTTCGTCACCGGTGTGCCGCACGAAGCCTGGGACTTCCAGGGCGCGTTCGTCGACAGCAGCCAGGAAGAAATGCGCGCCGCCTTCGAAGGCTACCACCCCACCGTACAGAAACTGATCGACGCCACCGAATCGATCACCAAGTGGCCGCTGCGCAACCGCAACCCGTTGCCTTTGTGGAGCCGTGGGCGCCTGGTGCTGCTGGGCGACGCCTGCCACCCGATGAAGCCGCACATGGCCCAGGGCGCGTGCATGGCCATCGAGGACGCGGCCATGTTGACCCGCTGCCTGCAGGAGGCGGGGCTGTCCGACCACCGCACCGCGTTCGCGTTGTACGAGGCCAACCGCAAGGAACGGGCATCGCAGGTGCAGTCGGTTTCGAACGCCAACACCTGGCTCTACACCCAGGAAGACCCGGCTTGGGTCTATGGCTACGACCTGTACGGGCAGCAGCTGAAAAGCGGGGAGGCGGCATGAGCACCTTCGTCGCCGGCGGCAACGTCAGCGCCAATGGCATCCGCCAGCATTACCTGCGCTATGGCGGCAAGGGCCATGCGCTGATCCTGGTGCCGGGCATTACCAGCCCGGCGATCACCTGGGGCTTCGTCGCCGAGCGCCTTGGGCAGCACTTCGACACCTATGTGCTGGATGTGCGTGGGCGCGGCTTGTCTTCAAGCGGCCCGGAACTGGATTACGGCACCGACGCTTGTGCCGCCGACATCCCGGCCTTTGCCGCAGCGCTGGGCCTGGACAGCTACCACCTGGTCGGGCACTCGATGGGCGCGCGCTTCGCCATTCGCGCGGCAGCCCGAGGCGCACCGGGGCTGCAGCGGCTGGTACTGGTCGACCCACCGGTGTCCGGGCCGGGCCGCCGCGCCTACCCGAGCAAGCTGCCGTGGTATGTCGATTCGATCCGCCAGGCCACGGTTGGCATGAGCGGCGATGACATGCGTGCCTTCTGCGCTACCTGGAGCGACGAGCAACTGGCGCTGCGTGCCGAATGGCTGCACACCTGCTACGAGCCGGCGATCGTGCGCGCCTTCGACGATTTCCATGAGGTGGACATCCACCAGGACCTGCCCACCGTGCGCCAGCCGGCGCTGCTGATGGTGGCCGGGCGCGGCGGGGTGATCGAGCCACGCGACATTGCCGAAATCCGCGAGCTCAAGCCGGATACCCAGGTGGTAACGGTAGACAACGCTGGCCACATGATCCCTTGGGATGACCTTGAAGGTTTTTTTGCCGCCTTTGGCGATTTCCTCGACCAACCCCTTGTCTGACGGAGCACGAGACATGACCAAGCTATACCGCATCGGCCAGATCGTGCCGAGCTCGAACACCACCATGGAAACCGAAATCCCGGCGATGCTCCACGCGCGCCAGGCGATCCGCCCCGAACGCTTCACCTTCCATTCCAGCCGCATGCGCATGAAGCAGGTGAAGAAGGAGGAGCTGGCCGCCATGGACGCCGAGTCCGACCGCTGCGCCGTCGAGCTGTCCGACGCCAAGGTCGATGTGCTGGGCTACGCCTGCCTGGTGGCGATCATGGCCATGGGCCTGGGCTATCACCGCCAATCGGAAAAGCGCCTGCAGCAGGCCACTGCCGATAACGACGCACTGGCACCGGTCATCACCAGTGCCGGGGCGTTGGTCGAAGCCTTGCATGTGATGAAGGCCAAGCGCATCGCCATCGTCGCACCGTACATGAAGCCGCTGACCGAGCTGGTGGTGAACTACATCCGCGAGGAAGGCTTCGAGGTGCAGGACTGGCGCGCGCTGGAAATCCCCGACAACCTCGCCGTGGCCCGCCACGACCCGGCCAACCTGCCGGGCATCGTCGCCGGCATGGACCTTGAGGGCGTCGATGTGGTGGTGTTGTCGGCCTGCGTGCAGATGCAATCGCTGCCGGCGGTGGCCAAGGTCGAGGCGCAAACCGGCAAGCCGGTGGTCACTGCCGCCATCGCCACCACTTACGCCATGCTCAAGGCGCTCGACCTGGAACCGGTCGTGCCGGGTGCCGGTGCCCTGCTGTCGGGTGCCTACTGAAATCGGAGACGGACATGAGCGACGCACAAAGCGCCCGTGACAACTACCAAGGGGTGTGGGGCCAACGCATTGGTTTTGGCCGCAAGCCGGCCCTGTTGATGATCGACTTCATGCAGGGCTATACCACCCCTGGCGCACCGCTGTACGCGCCGGGCGTGGTTGCGGCGGTCGAGCAGGCCGCCGGCCTGCTGGCGCTGGCCCGCGACTGCGGCACTTTGGTGGTGCACACCAACATTCGCTACCAGCCGCCGCATTTCGCTGACGGCGGCGTGTGGGTGCGCAAGGCACCGGTGATGAAGGACATGGTCGAAGGCAACCCGTTGGCCGCCTTCTGCCAGGCCGTCGCGCCACAGGCAGGGGAGGTGGTGCTGAGCAAGCAGTACGCCAGTGCCTTCTTTGCCACCAGCCTGGCCCCGCTGCTGCATGCGCAAGGGGTGGATACCGTGGTGCTGGCGGGCTGCTCGACCAGTGGCTGTATCCGCGCCAGTGCGGTGGATGCCATGCAGCACGGGTTTCGAACCATCGTGGTGCGCGAGTGTGTCGGCGACCGCCACAACGACCCGCACGAAGCCAACCTGTTCGACATCGACAGCAAGTACGGCGATGTCGTCACCCGGCAGGATGCCATGCAGCAACTCAGGCAACTGGCCGGCTGAACGCCGGGCAGCCCTGAGCCAATAACAATCAAGGAACGGTGCGGGAAGCCCGTCCATGACCGCCTGCTGTCCGGGCGGTCGCCCCGCAGGAGCACTCGGGGTATTCAGGCGTTGCCCAGGCACGCCGCGTATAGTGCGCGGGGTGCCCGGCGCGTCGAAAACTGCTGGCCTTAAAACAACCACAAAGTCGCCCGCCAGGAGACAGGAAATGCCAATTGCGAATGCAACCACGGTCCACAGTGACATCGACCATGGCACGAAAGCGCTGTACAGCAAGATCACCTGGAGGCTCATCCCCTTCCTGTGCTTCTGCTACCTCGCAGCTTATCTGGACCGCATCAACGTCGGCTTCGCCAAGCTGCAGATGCTCGAAGACTTGCAGTTCAGCACAGCGGCCTATGGCCTGGGTGCCGGGCTGTTCTTCGTCGGCTACATCATCTTCGAGGTGCCGAGCAACCTGATCCTGCAGCGCGTTGGCGCCAAGCTGTGGATCGCCCGCATCATGATCACCTGGGGCCTGCTGTCGGCCTGCACCATGTTCGTCACCAGCACCACCCAGTTCTATATCCTGCGTTTCCTGCTGGGGGCGGCCGAGGCCGGCTTCCTGCCCGGCGTGCTGTTCTACCTGACCATGTGGTACCCCACCTATCGGCGCGGGCGCATCATTGCCCTGTTCATGATCGGGCTGCCCTTGTCGAGCGTGATCGGCGGGCCGATTTCTGGCTGGATCATGGGGCATTTCGACCAGGTTCACGGTTTGCACGGCTGGCAGTGGCTGTTCCTGCTGGAGGCGATCCCCAGCGTTTTGCTTGGCATCCTCACGTTCTGGGCATTGCCTAACCATTTCCAGCAGGCCAAGTGGCTGTCGGTTGACGACAAGGCACAATTGGCGGCGGACCTGGCGGCTGATGATGCCGAGGGCAAGGACAGCAAGCACAGCTTCCGCGATGGCTTCTTCAACCTGAAGGTGTGGATGCTCGGGGGTATCGACTTTTCGATCCTGCTCAGTGCCTATGCCATGGGCTTCTGGATGCCGACCTTCATCCGTGATGCGGGCGTCAGCGACACGTTCCATATCGGCCTGCTCACAGCCATTCCGAGCCTGGCTGCACTGGCCGGCATGCTGATGATCGGGGCCAGCTCCGACCGCCATCGCGAACGCCGCTGGCACATCATCGTGCCGTTCATCATCGGTGCAATCGCCATGGCCAGCAGCACCTTGTTCAGCCACAACCTGGTGATGACCGTGGTGTTGTTCGCCATTGCCTCGGCAGCGATCATTGGCGCGGTGCCGGTGTTCTTCAGCCTGCCGGCGACCTTCCTCAAAGGCACTGCTGCCGCCACTGGCTTTGCCCTGGCCTGCTCGGTGGCCAACATCGCCGGCCTGGTGAGCAACTCACTGATGGGCGTGGTCACCGACCTCACCGGTACCTCGCACGCTGCCCTGTGGGTGTTTGCCGGCTGCCTGATCCTCAGCTGCTTCCTGGTCATCGCCTTGCCGGCGAAGCTGGTCAACCGCTAGCGGCCCAGCGCTTCACGCAACGGCAGGGCAGGCGGGCCGGGTGCCCGCCTGCCCGCCCTCTCTCGATGCAACCCGCACGTCGGTGGCCTTATCAGGCCACCGCGCCGGGTTGCTGTTGCCCGAATCCAGGAGTAGCCCCATGCAAGGTTTCACTGCACCGCGTTTTTCTTCGTCTGCGCGTCTTGCCGGCGGTTGTATTGCCGCAGCGTTGTGTGCCGAGGCTTCGGCAGAAGAGGCCGGTTTCATCGAAGGTGCCCGCGCCACACTGCAAGCGCGCAATTACTTTTTCAGCCGCGATTATGCCGATATCAAGGGCGCGAGCACCCAGTCGCGTACTCAGGAATGGGCACAGGGTTTTATCCTCAATGCCAGCTCCGGTTACACCCAGGGCACCGTTGGCGTCGGTGTGGATGTTACTGGCCTGCTTGGCTTCAAGCTCGACAGCAGCCCGGCGCATGCCAAGTCCGGTTTGCTGCCCAGCCTGGACAGCGGCAAGTCGGCGGACGAATACAGCCGTTTGGGGGCGGCGATCAAGTTCAAGGTGTCGCAGACCGAGCTGAAGGTGGGCGAGTTGATGCCCAACCTGCCTGTGCTGTTGTTCAGCGACTTGCGCCTGCTGCCGCCGACCTATCAGGGCGCGATGCTGGAATCGCGCGAGATAGCAGGGTTGACCCTGAATGCTGGCCAGTTCCGCTCCACCAGCCTGCGCGACTCGTCCAACAGCCAGAAGATGTACGCACTGGTCAACGACCCGATCAACCCGGCGCGGTTGGCGCGCTTTACCAGCGACCGCTTCAACTACGTGGGCGCCGACTATGCCTTCAACGACAACCGCACCAGCGTGGGGGTGTGGCAGGCGCAGTTGGAGGATATCTACCAGCAGCGCTTCTACAGCTTCAAGCACGCCGAGCCGCTGGGGGACTGGACGCTTGGGGTCAATGCCGGCTATTTCGATGCACGCGAGGACGGGCGCAAGATTGCCGGCGATTACGACAACCATGCGTTGTTCAGCCTGTTCTCGGCCAAGACCGGTGGGCATACCTTTTACCTGGGTTACCAGCAGATCGGCGGCGATGATGGTTTCATCCAGGTGGGTGCCAACACCAACCCGATGGGCAATACGCTGCCGACCTATGAGTTCTCGGCGCCGGGTGAACGCTCGTGGCAGGTGAGGCATGACTACAATTTTGTCGCTTTAGGCGTTCCGGGCCTGACGTCGACCCTGCGCTATGTGAAGGGGCGGGACGTGGACACCGGGCTGGGCTTCGAGGGGCGTGACCGCGAGCGCGATCTGGACCTGGCCTATGTGGTGCAAAGCGGGCCGCTGGCTGGGCTGGGGATACGCGTGCGCAATGTGATGGCGCGCTCCAATTACCGCACCGATATCGATGAGAACCGCTTGATCCTCAGTTACACGGTCAAGCTGTTCTGAAGTCGATTGCCAGTGCAGCGCGGCCTTTCGCGACACAAGGCCGCGCTGCGCGTCTGCGGCATGCTTTGCAGGAGCGGTGACGATCACTGCAAGGTTACGGGCTTCAATGAAGCCGGTAACTGTGAAACCGCAGCCTCCAGCCGCTCGATCGGCCCAGCGAGCAGGTCTGCTTCCTTTTCCTTGCCCTCACTTCTCAGGCGATCGCGCTCACCACGCAGGTTAAGCAAGTTTTTCTGTAGCTTCAGGGCCGAGGCGTTGAACGGGTCCATGCTTTTCTCATGCTGTAGGCGTCCGTGCCGTTGTAGGAAAAATGGACCGTAGCAGCTCGAATTTGCTGAAGAAACTGATGTTTCATACAGGCAAATTCCGCTGCTACATTACTTCCTACACTGCCAGGTAAAAGATCCTACAGCCTGCGTTTCAACTCATGTCTTCATAATCACGCTCAACGTCCAGTGTTTGCTGGGCTCAATCGCCTTTCGACGGATAGATCGTTCAACCTGGCCAAGCCCAGAGTCTGTCGTGCCTTTGAAACCTTACGTAGCAATTGCCGTCCGCAGGCTACATGTGGTCCGCATCGACCACCGCCTTGGCAAACGCCTGTGGTGCTTCCTGCGGCAGGTTGTGGCCGATGCCACCGCTTATCAGCCGATATTCGTACTTGCCGGTAAAGCGCTGCGCATACGCTTCGGCCGGTGGGTGCGGGGCGCCGTTGGCGTCGCCTTCCAAGGTAATGGTCGGTACCGTGATGCTGGGGAAACTGGCCAGCTTGGCTTCCAGGGGGTCATAGCGTGTTTCGCCCTGGGCCAGCCCCAGCCGCCAACGATAGTTGTGCACGGTAATCGCCACGTGGTCGGGGTTGTCCAGGGCCTTGGCGCTGCGCTCGAAGGTGGCATCGTCGAAGGCCCAGCTGGGCGAGGCGGTTTGCCAGATCAGTTTGGCGAACGCATGCCGATTCTGTTCATAGCCAGCCTGGCCGCGTGGGGTCGCGAAGTAGTACTGGTACCACCACTGCAGCTCGGCGCTGGGTGGCAGCGGGGCTTTGGCGGCCTCCTGGCTGCTGATCAGGTAGCCACTGACTGACACCAGTGCTTTGACCCGCTCGGGCCACAGCGCCGCGACGATATCGGCGGTGCGTGCACCCCAGTCGAAGCCGGCGAGTACAGCGCGCCGGACATGCAGCGCATCCATGAACGCAATGACATCGCTGGCCAGCGCCGTGGGCTGGGCATTGCGTGGCGTTTGCGCGGACAGGAAACGGGTCTGGCCGTAGCCGCGCACGTAGGGCACCAACACTCGGTACCCTTTTGCCGCCAGGTCAGGTGCAACTTGCTCAAAGCTGTGAATGTCATAGGGCCAGCCATGCAGCAGGATCACTACCGGGCCATCGGCAGGACCTTGCTCCACGTAGGACACGTCGAGCACGCCAGCGTTTATGTGTTTCAGCGGGCCGAAGTTGTCTGTCACCACTGTTGCCTCGGGCTGCGCGGGTGCAGCGGTGGCGAGGTTCACGGCCATCAACCCAAGCGGCAACAGGGCGCAGGCAAGCAGGGTATGGCGGGAACGGCGTGGCGGGGTGGTGGTCGAGTGATGGGCGGGCATCGGGCGTCTCCTTGGCAAAGCCAGCGGTGCGAGGTGATGGGGCCAGTAAAGATGACGCCTGTATCGCCGATATGTCCGAGTAGCCTGCAGGAAACGTTCTTGTGTATCAGGTCTCAATTTGTACACATAACGATACAAGTACCGTGCAGCGGCGGGATGTTCCGCCTCTGCTACGATCGATGGTTTTCCGGCCAAGGAGAGGCCCATGCATTACGTAGTCATCGAACCCCACCGCAGCGAGTACCCCCAGCCTATTCGCTTTGCCAAGGGCACCTTGCTGGACATCGGCCCGCGCTACGAAGGCGAGCCAGGCTGGCAGGACTGGTACCTGTGCACCTGCGCAGGCCAAGCGCCAGGCTGGGTGCCGGCGCAGCTGATCGAGCGGCTCAGCGTGTGCCAGGGTAGGGCGCTGGACCATTATTCAGCGCACGAGCTGGATGTCGACCCAGGGCAGCGGGTGCAGATGGTGCGTCCGCTCAATGGCTGGGTCTGGTGCCGACGCCAGGGTAATGGCGAGTTGGGCTGGCTGCCTGCAGAAAAGCTTCAGAGGGTTTCCATCTGATCTGCTTTTTTTCCACAAACCTGAATCTGTAACCGTATCAGCCCAGGCCCGACAATATGCCCATCCCCGCATCACAACTGTAGAGGTTCCAATGGGCAAGCTGGCGCTGTTCCTGGGTGGTTTTCTGCTACTGACCATTCTGATTGGTATTCTTGGCACCATTCCGCCAAGCTGAGTTCAACTGCTTTCCTCCTGCGCGGCCCGTCTACTTCTTACGGCGGGCCCAATCTTTAGGCAAATGGCCACTCCCCCTCTTGTTGCACGGCTGGACCAGCGGTAGGTGCAAGTCATTCTCAAGTGCAAAAGGCTCGTGTAGTCTCCCGCCGCCGCTCATTCGGCGGTCTTTTTGCCTTGGAGTCGATACATTAATGGAATGCAAGAAAGGCACTTCAGCCATGCTGGAGTGGCGTAGCCGTTTTCTCGCCGAGGGCGCGCTTGATGAGCAGGGCTATGACCAGGCTCTGCGCTATGCCGAGGCGTTGGAGCAGGCCGGAGTAGTCAGCACGCAGGAATGGATCGAGCTGGTCAAGCTGGCCAATTCGGCATTGCTGCTTGAGCGATAAGTCTTTCTTTGTGCGGGGAAATCTGTCCACAAAAAACGTGGGTAGGTCTGTGGATAAAGTGCTGCAGGCCAGGCCCACGGCGGGCTCTGTTAAATTGAGCAGAAATTGAACAGCCGTTTTTGGCTCTGTTTCAACAGCCCATGCCTGCACGGCGCAGGGCTGCCAGCAAGTCACGCACCCGCGCCGGCAGCTCGCCAGCAGGGTACACGGCATGCATCTGTGGGTCCTGGCCGCTGCTCGACGTCAGGCGGTAATGCGGGCACACCCGCACCAGGCGCCCGACGTTGACCTGCGCCTCACCGACCCAGGCGGCCAGGCGAGCGATACCGGCGCCGGCCAGGGTGCTGTGGTACACCGCATGACCCGAGCCCAGGCGCAGCCTGGGCCTGGGGCGCAGGCTGGTGATCTGGCCGTCGCGACAGAAGTGCCAGGCCTTGAGGATACGTGGCGCGGTATGCAGGATCAGCGTATGCCCCTCCAGGTCCTCTGGATGCTGCGGTGTGCCGGCCAGGGCCAGGTACGCCGGGCTGGCATACAAATGGCGCTGGTAGGGCCACAGCGGATAACCGATCAGTTCGCTCGATTGCGGGAAGGCACCGCGCACCACGAAATCGAATTTGCCCTGCAGCGGGTCGAGGGCTTCGTCGCTGCACTGTACGTCCAGGGTCACTTGAGGGTGACAGCGGGAAAACTCGGCAAGCACCTGCGGCAGCACATGTTCCCCCAGCAGTTGTGGCACGGCAAAGCGGATCCAGCCCTGGGCGCTGCCGCTTAGCGCGGCCAGTTCATCGGCAGCATCGCGTTGCACATCCAGCAAGCGTTCGGCGTGTGGCAACAGGCGCTCGCCGGCTTCGGTCAGGGTCACGGCGTTGGCGTTGCGGTTGAGCAGCTTGCTGCCGGCATTGTCTTCCAGGGTTTGCACCGCGCGCGTAACTGCACTGGGTGAGCGCCCCAGTGCACGGGCGGCGGCTACGAAGCTGCGTTTGTGCGCCACGCTGACGAACGCTTGGATTTCTCGCAACATGTCCAATGCCATTGCCTGCTCCTTGTTGCAGTTATTGCAATATGGCATTTCAACACAACGGCACCACTTTGATTAGCCTTGCAGGCGTCTTCACTGCCTGGAACCGCGTCATGATGGATATTGCTGTGCTTTGCGTGTTCGCCTTCGCCGCTGGGCTGATCGATGCCGCCGTGGGTGGCGGTGGGCTGATCCAGATCCCTGCGTTGTTCAACGTGCTGCCCACCGCGCAACCGGCGGCATTGCTCGGCAGCAACAAGCTGGCGTCGGTATGTGGCACGGCCTTCGCGGCGCGTTCGTTCATCCGCAAGGTGACGCTGGACTGGGGGTTGATCGTGCCGGCGGCACTCAGCGCCTTTGTCATGTCGTTCGCCGGAGCTGCCACAGTGTCGCTAGTGCCCTCCAGCGTGATGCGCCCGGCTGTGCTGGTGCTGATCGTGCTGATGGCCATCTACACCTTCTGCAAGAAGGACTTCGGCACCCTGCACAAGCCTGCGCGGATCGGCCGCAAGGAGCAGTGCCTGGCGGTGCTGATCGGCGGTGCGATCGGCTTTTACGATGGCCTGTTCGGCCCGGGTACCGGTAGCTTCCTGATCTTCCTGTTCATCCGCTTCTTTGCCCTGGACTTCCTGCACGCTTCGGCGTCGGCCAAGGTGGTGAACATTGCCACCAACCTGGCGGCGCTGGTGTTCTTCGTACCGACGGGCAACGTGCTGTATGCCATCGCCTTGCCGATGGCGGTGTGCAACATCCTTGGTGCGCTGACCGGTACCTGGCTGGCCGTACGCAAGGGTGCCGGCTTTGTCCGCGGGCTGTTCCTGCTGCTGTTGTGTGTGCTGATCGCCAAGCTGTCGTGGGACTTGCTGGCCGGCTAGTTCAGACCACCTGGCGCTGTGCTTCGGCCTGTTCGACGCGGTTGCGGCCGTGGGCCTTGGCCCGGTACAGCGCCTGATCGGCACTCGCCAGCAGTTCGTCCAGGCTAGGGGCTGGCATGTCGGCATCGCAGCCAGCCAGGCCGATACTCACGGTAATCTGCAAGCGTTGGTCGGCCTGCATTACATGCAGGTCCTGCACGGCGCGGCGCAGGCGTTCGGCGGTGAACTTGGCCCGCTCTGGCGCAAGGCCGGGGATGATGACCGCGAATTCCTCACCGCCCAGGCGCGCGAACAGTTCGTCGTTGTGCAACTGATCCTGCAGGGTGCCGGCGAACTGGCGCAGCACCTGGTCACCGACCGCATGGCCATGAGCATCGTTGACCGACTTGAAATGGTCGATGTCCAGCATCATCAGGGTCAGCGGGAGCGCCTGGGCGTGCTGCTGGCGGCTGTCGAGCAGCGCGTTGGCACGACGGGTGAAAGCGCTGCGGGTGAGCACGCCGGTGAGGTGATCGATGGTGGCCTGGCGCGCCAGGCGGGCCATGAGGCTGCGGTTGGCCTGGCTGACGCAGGCCACCACCAGCGGCCCTAGCACCAGCATGGCGATGCCAAGGCGAGCCGACATCAGCGTGGTGACCCCCGGTTCGCTCTGCGGCACGCTGAAGTGCATGAGGTTTTGTGCCACCGCTACGATCAGTGTGCTCCCGGCCGTGAGCGTCAGTAGTGAAACCAGGAACGGTGAATAGGTCCAGGCACACCACAGCAACGCGGCAATCGGGAAGGCAATGGCCCCAGGCCCGCCAAACGCGATGCTGAACGCCAGCGAGGCCAACAGCACCAGCAACGGTGCCAGACGGATGGGCTGTGCACCGCCACGCACCAGGGCGCGCAGCGAGGGCGCTGTAAGCATTACCGGCAGCACCAGCACGCTGGTCGAGAATTGTTCGCTGAACCAGGCGAGCCAGGTGGCACGCAACGACTGTTCGAACCAGGGGGCAGCCATTACCGCTGCCATGCTGGCTGCCACCATGGCGGCGGCGGCGCAGGCGGCGAACACGCTGAGCACGCCGTGTGGGGTGCGCATGCGCCGATGCAGCCGTGGCAAGCGAGAAAGCAACTGCCAGAGGGTGACCACCACGCCAAGATTGCACAAGTTGAACCACAGGGCCGGCACCCAGGCACTGCCGCACAGCAAGTCGGCGCCGACCATGGCCAGCCACACCAGGCTGAAGCCGGTAAACGTGGCTTGGCGGGGGTAGCGCAGCAGTACGCCGGCCAGTACCGCATTCACCGGCCAGAACAGCGACAGCGATTCGATCGGGCGTGCCAGGATGCCGCCCAGGGTAAGGGCAAAGGTCAGGCAAAGCAGAAAGACATAAGGCATCAAGCGCGATTGGGCTGGAAAAACCATGAACTCGACCGGCAAGCGGAAACGAAATCCAGGACAACGCCTTGAAGCACCTGGGGCAATAACCCGCAGTGTGTTTCGTCAGGGTAGTTGATGTCAATCTGCCGCGATCGGTCGAGATAATGGCAAATTGCCGCCACTCCCTGCCGCTATCCTCAAAGCCCGAAGAACCACGGCACCATCACGATGGTTACCAGCATTACCAGTATGGTGAACGGCACGCCGATTTTGACGAAGTCGGCGAAGCGGTATTGCCCCGGACCCAGCACCAGCGTGTTGACCGGCGATGAAATAGGCGTCATGAATGCCGCCGACGCGGCCAATGCCACGGTCATCGCGAATGGGTAGGGCGACATGCCCAGCTGCGCTGCAGTGCTGACGGCCACCGGTGCCATCAGCACTGCGGTGGCGGTGTTGGAAATAAACAACCCGATCACCGCCGTGACGGCGAACAGGCAGGCAAGAATGGCGCTGGGGCCGGCACCGCCCAGTACGCTGACAAGCCCGCCCACTGCCAGGTCGATACCGCCGGTTTTCTGTAGCGCCTGGGCAAAGGGCAGCATGCCGACGATCAGCACCAGGCTTTGCCAGTGGATAGCCCGGTAGGCGCTGTTCATGTCGATGCAACGGCCCGCGCCCATCAACAGGCAGCCGATCAGCGCGGCGATGACATTGGGCACCGCGCCGCTGACCATCAGCCCGACCATCACCGCCAGGCTCAGCAACGCCTGCGGCGCACGGGTGCGGGCGGGGGCGACCAGGTCGATTTCGGCGGGCAGGCTCAGTACCAGGAAGTCTTTGGGCTTGCTTTGCAACTGGCGTACAGCCTTCCACGGGCCGACCACCAGCAAGGTGTCGCCCAGGCGCAGCTTTTCCTCCACCAGTTGCTCTTCGATGGCCGCCTGCTCGCGGCGCAGGCCGACCACGTTGAGGTCATAGCGGGTGCGAAACGCCAGTTCGAGGATGCTCTTGCCGATCAGCTGCGAGCCCGGCGGTAGCGAGACCTCGGCCATGCCAAGCTCTTGGGACTGGTCGATGAAGTAGGCAGCCTTGAAGTGCAGCGGCTCCAGTTGCATGGCCTGGCACAGGCTGCGCAGGTCGTCGCGGTTGGCGAACAGGTCGAGCAGCAGCACGTCGCCCTGATGCAGCACGGTACTGGAGTCGGCAGCGATCACCCGCGTGGTGAACTTGTGCTGGCGTTCGATACCAATCACGTTGGCGCCGTGCCGGGTGCGCAGCTCCAGTTCGCCAAGGGTGTGCCCTATCAGGGGGGAATGGGGGCGGATGCGCAGGCGCCGTTCACGGCCGTTGAGCTTGTAGTCCAGCACCAGGTCCAGCAGGGTGCGGCGGCTTTCCACCCGGCCGTCCTTGCGTACCTCGCCGTTGAGCCAGTGCCGGGTCAGCAGCATGTAGCCAATGCCCAGCACCAGTACCACCAGGCCGAACGGGGTAAAGCTGAAGAAGCTGAAGCCTGCTTGGCCATTGCGTACCAGCTCGCTGTGTACCACCACGTTAGGCGGTGTGGCGACCAGGCTGAGCATGCCGCTTATGAGGCCGGCAAAGGCCAGTGGCATCATCAGGCGGCTGGGCGAAATCTGCAGGCGCGCGGCGATGCTCAGCACCACCGGGATGAAAATGGCTACCACACCGGTAGAACTCATCATCGACCCGAGCCCGGCCACGGCCACCATCAGCAGCACCAACAGGCGCGCTTCGCTGTTACCGGCCCGCTCGCTCATCCATTCGCCGATGCGGTAGGCAATGCCGGTGCGCACCAGGCCTTCACCGATCACGAACAGGGCAGCGATCAGCACCACGTTGGGGTCGCTGAAACCGGCCAAGGCCTGTTCCACGGTGAGGATGCCAAGCAGCGGCAGGGCAAGAATCACCAGCAGCGCGACCACGTCCATGCGTGGGCGGTTGATGACGAAGAGGAAAATGACGATGGCCAGCAGGCCGAGGACCCAGAGTAGCTCTTGGTTCATGGGGAGGGGGTGTTCCTTCACACGGAGG